>CAYYPN010000200.1:0-6026 GCA_964473545.1 uncultured Planctomycetaceae bacterium | reverse complement strand
CATCGTCCCGCCGTTGGTGTCGCAGAGCACCAGGCGCGTCGCGCCGCCTTCCAGCGCGGCGACAAGGGTCGCGACGGCATACTCGGGGTTGGCCTCGAACCCGTCGAAGAAATGCTCGGCATCGTAGAACACCTCGCGGCCGGCCTCGGCGCAGAAGCCGACCGAGTCGCGGATCATCGCCAGGTTTTCGTCGCGCGAAACGCCCAGCACCTGCTCGACGTGCAGGTCCCAGGTCTTGCCGACGAGGGTGACGACCGGGGTCTGCGCGCCGACGAGGGCCTGCATGCCGGTGTCGTCGGCCGCCTTGATGCCTTTGCGCCGGGTCATGCCGAACGCGCAGACTTTGGCGTGTTGCAGGTCGAGCTCGCGGACCTGTTCGAAGAAGGCCACGTCCTTGGGGTTGGACAGGGGGTAGCCGCCTTCGATGTAGTCGACGCCGAGCTGATCGAGCGCGCGGGTGATCTTGAGCTTGTCGATCAGCGAGAAGCTCACCCCGGCGCCCTGGGCGCCGTCGCGGAGGGTGGTGTCATAGATCTCGACGCGTGGGTTGGATGGGTCGGTCATTGTCGTCTCCGATCGAGCCGCGTGCGGCGAAGCCCACGAAAAAAGCCCCGCCGTCACCGGCAGGGCTTGAAAGTATCCGCTCGATACGATCGCCGCCTACCGGTCCGTCCGGGAGAGAATAATGGCGATCGTAATCATGGCGTTGGCGTTCATGTCGATTCATATTGTACCTCGGCAGGTTGCGATGACAAGTGAAGCCTGGGGATTGTGCTGGCTTGGACTTTGCTATCATCCTGTCCATGGCCGGTGAACTGCATATCAAGGCGTTTACGCTGGGCATGTGGCAGACCAACTGCTTCGTGTTGTGGCGTGAGGGGCGGAACGACTGTTGGATCGTCGATGCGGGATTTCAGCCGGCGCCGATGATTGATTACGTGCGCAACGCTTCGCTGAATTGTCGCGCGATCATCCTGACCCATGCCCACTGCGACCACATCGGGGGCCTGGCCCGGCTGTGCGAGGTCTGGCCCGATGCGCCGATCCACCTGCACCCGGCCGAGGCCGACTGGCCCGGCGAGCCGGCGTTGAACCTGTCCGGTCCCTTCGGCATGCCGGTCGTCGCCCCCGCGGCCACCGACTCGCTCGAACACGGCCAGAGCCTCGATCTCGACGGGCTCGCGTTCGAAGTCCGCCACACGCCCGGCCACAGTCCCGGCGGCATCACGCTCTACCAGCCCGATCATCATGCCGCGATCGTCGGCGACACGCTCTTCGCCGGGTCGATCGGCCGGTACGACTTCCCCACGTCCGATGGCCAGACCCTGCTCGCGTCGATCCGGGACCAGTTGCTCAGCCTCCCCGATGACACGGACATCCACCCGGGCCACGGCCCATCGTCGACCATCGGCCGCGAACGGGCGAGCAACCCGTTCCTGCAATGACGGCTCGGACGGGGTGCCGAACCCGCCCGAATCGGCTACAATAACGTAGCTCGGATGGCTCGGGAGCCACACCCCAGGTTGTCGCCGGCGGTTCTGGTGGCATGGGTGTGCTCGAAGCACCCGATCCTGCCATGACAAGGAGAGGCATATGAGCGACGCGATTGACCTGTCCCCGCCGCAAACTTCCAGGGAGAGCTTCTCCGCAAGGATCCAACTGCCCGACGGCCATGCCGATTGCCCCGTCTCCATCGGCACCGAAGACGAGCACGGCATCGATATCACCAAACTCCGGGCCCAGACCGGCTACATCACCCTCGACCCCGGGTTCGGCAACACCGGCTCGTGCGAGTCGGCCATCACCTTCATCAACGGTGAAAAGGGCATCCTCCGCTATCGCGGCTACCCCATCGAGCAGTTGGCCGCCAACGCCACGTTCATCGAAACCTGTTACCTGCTGATCTGGGGCGAACTGCCGACGCACGAGCAACTGGCCCACTTCTCGGGCCTGCTCACCGAGTACGAACTGCTCCACGAAGGCCTGCGCCATCACTTTGAAGGGTTTCCGCCGTACGGCCACCCGATGGCGATCCTCTCGGCGATGATCAACGCCAGCAGTTGCTACCACCCGGAAATGCTCGAGATGGAAACCGAAGCTCATTTCGAGTCGGTGGCGGCGAAGCTGATCAGCAAGGTCCGCACCATCGCGGCGTTCAGCTTCAAGAAATCGATCGGCCAGCCGTTCATCTATCCCGACCCCAAACGTTCGTACTGCAACAACTTCCTGCACATGATGTTCTCCTTGCCGTACGGCGATTACGAACCGGAACCCGAGGCGGTGCGGGCGTTGAGCCTGTTCCTGATCCTGCACGCCGACCACGAGCAGAACTGTTCGACGTCGACGGTGCGCATGGTCGGGTCGAGCCGGGCGAACCTGTCGGCGTCGGTGTCGGCGGGCGTGTGCGCGTTGTGGGGTCCGCTGCACGGCGGCGCGAACATGGCCGTGATCAACATGCTGCGGCAGATCCACGAAAGCGACATGGACGTCGCCGAGTACGTCCAGCAGTGTAAAGACGGCAATCAGCGCCTGATGGGGTTCGGCCACCGGGTTTACAAGAGCTTCGACCCGCGGGCGAAGATCCTCAAGACCGCCGCCGATGACGTGCTGGATAAGCTGGGCATCAACGACCCGCTGCTGGACATCGCCCGGGAACTGGAACAAGTCGCGATCAGCGATGATTACTTCCTCGAGCGCAACCTGTATCCCAACGTGGATTTCTACTCGGGCATCATTTTGAGCGCCCTGGGCATCCCGCTGAACATGTTCACGGTGATGTTCGCCATGGGCCGCATGCCCGGCTGGATCGCCCACTGGTACGAGTCGTTCAAGGAAGGCGGCCGCATCTTCCGCCCTCGCCAGATCTACACCGGCCCGACCGAACGCAACTACATCCCGGTCGATCAGCGCGGGTGAGTCGAGCGTTTCACGAGCAACCCGAGCCCCGGGAAAGTGTTCCCGGGGCTTTATTGTGCGCCGGATGACCGTGCATTCCGGGGCGCGGCCTGATATCCTCGGCACCCCGGTGATCTCGAGGTGCAGCCATGGCGGATGATCCAGTCAAAGTAGCCTTGATCGGATGCGGGACCGTCGGGTCCGGCGTGGTCAAGCTCCTGGTTGAACAGGCGGAGTTGTACACCGCACGCCTGGGGCGGCCGATCGTCATCGGGCCGGTGCTCTGCCGCGCCGAGGACGTGGGCCCGGCCACCGCCCAGGTGCCCGAGGGTGGCCTGGTGCATGACGTCGATGCGTTTTTCGACCGTGCCGCCGACTGCCAGGTCGTGCTCGAACTGGCCGGGGGCAAGACCTTCGCCAAGACGGTCGTCGAAAGGGCGCTCGAAGCAGGCAAGCACGTCGTCACGGCCAACAAGGCGCTGCTGGCGGCGCACGGCCGCGAACTGTTCGCCCTGGCCCGCAAGCATGGCGTGAGCATCGCCTTCGAAGCCAGTTGCGGTGGGGGGATCCCCTTCATCACCGCGCTGCAGCACAACCTCCCGGCCAACCGCGCCACCGCGCTGTACGGCATCCTCAACGGCACGTGCAACTACATCCTCACGCAGATGACCAACCACGGCGTCGAGTACGACGACGCCCTGGCCGACGCGCAAGCGAAGGGTTACGCCGAGGCCGACCCGACCCTTGACGTCGGCGGCGGCGACTCGGCGCACAAGCTGGCGATCCTCGCGTCGCTGGCGTTCGGCGTGAGCGTCACCGACAGCGACGTGCCGTGCCACGGCATCGACACCCTGGACCTGGCGGACATTCACTTCGGCGCGGAACTGGGCTACGAGATGAAACTGCTGGCGATCGCCGAGCAGGCGGCCGAGGGTTTGAGCCTGAGCGTTTCGCCTTGCTTCATCGGCGGGGATGAACAACTGGCGCAGGTCGGCGGATCGTTCAACGCGGTGAGCCTGTACGGCCACGCCGTGGGCCACAGCCTGTACTACGGCCGGGGCGCGGGTCAGATGCCCACCGCGTCGGCGGTCGTGGGGGACCTGATGAATATCGTGACGGGCGCCTACCCGGCCGTGTTCAACAACCTCCGGGGCTGGTCGGATCAGTTTGAACCGGCGAAGCGGATCGATGCCGATGCGTTGACGAGTCGTTACTACATTCGCATCGGGGCGAAGGACGTGCCGGGGGTGGTGGCGCGGTTTTCGAAGGTGTTGGGTGAAGAAGGGATCAGCCTGGCCGCGGTGTTGCAGCACGAGGTTGAGGCCGGCTCGTTCGTGCCGGTGGTCATCACGACACACGAAGCGGCGGCGGGCGCGGTGCGCCGCGCCGCGGCGCGCATGGCGGCGTTGGACGTGATTGAGGGCGAGCCCGTGGTGATCCGCATCGTGGACATGCCCGAAGGGTAAGACAAAATGGGCAGGGCCTGGGGATATGTTCGCGGCGCGGTTGCCTGAGCCCCGGACCCTGAGCTTAGAGAGTTCATCATGGCCGAGCGTTCGGACAATCAGGGCACGACGAATCGGCCGCGCGGCAAGCAGCGCGAGCCGTTGCTCGTGGAAGTCGCGTGGGAGGTCGTCAATCAGCTCGGCGGCATCTACACCGTCATGCGCTCCAAGGTCCCGGCCATGATGGACCAGTGGTCCAGCCGATACTGCATGATCGGGCCTTACGAGGAAGCGTCGGCGACGATCGAGTTCGAAGAGCACACGCCGACCGGTATCTTCGGCCAGGCGGTCAAGCGGATGCGCGAGTGGGGGTTTGAGGCGAAGTTCGGATACTGGCTGGTGACGGGGCGGCCGCGCGTCGTGTTGCTCGACCCGCGCGTCGTGTTCAGCCGTCTTGGCGCGATCAAGTATCGCCTGTGGGAACAGCACCACATCACCATGCCCGACGGCGACGGCCTGCTCGACCAGGTCATCGCGTTCGGCTTTCTCGTCGAGCAGTTCTTCCACGCCCTGCACGAGCGCGAGGGCAGCCGCCGCAAGATCCTCGGCCACTTCCACGAGTGGATGGGCGGGTTGGCGATCCCCGAACTCCGCCGCAGCCAGACGCCCGTCGGCATCACGTTCACGACCCACGCCACGGTGCTCGGGCGATACCTGGCGATGAACGATCCGTGGTTCCACGATCATCTGCCGTTCGTGAACTGGGAGGCCGACGCCAAGCGGTTCAACATCGAGGCCCAGGTCCGCATCGAACGGGCCGCGGCGCACGGATCGCATGTGTTCACAACCGTGAGCGAGGTCACGGCCGAAGAATGCAAGCACATCCTCGGCCGGCCGGCGGATACGGTGTTGCCCAACGGGCTGAACATCGAACGCTTCACCGCGCTGCACGAATTCCAGGTGCTCCATCGCGAACACAAGCAGCGCATCCATCGTTTCGTGATGGGTCACTTCTTCCCGAGCTATTCGTTCGATCTGGACAAGACGCTGTACTTCTTCACCTCCGGCCGGTACGAGTACCGCAACAAGGGCTTCGACGTGACGCTCGAAGCCCTGGCCCGGCTGAACTGGCGGATGAAGGAGATCGGCAGCGACCGCACGGTCGTCGCGTTCCTCATCACCAAGCGGCCGTACCACTCGATCAATGCCGAGTGTCTGCGCAGCCAGGCGGTGATGGAGGAGTTGCGCGATACGTGCGAACAGATTCAAAAGCACATCGGCGAGCGGCTGTTCGTCCAGACCGCCATGGGTCGCATGCCCAAGGTCGACGACCTGATCGACGAATACTGGCGGCTTCGTCTGCGCCGCACGCAGGCGGCGTGGCAGACCAAACGACTGCCCGGGATCATCACCCACGACCTGATCGACGACGCCCGGGACGAGGTGCTCAATCAGTTGCGCGGGGCCAACCTCATCAACGCCCCGCACGATCCGGTCAAGGTCGTCTATCACCCGGATTTCATCACACCGGCCAACCCGCTGTTCGGGATGGAGTACGACCAGTTTGTGCGCGGCTGTCACCTGGGCGTATTCCCCAGCTACTACGAGCCGTGGGGCTACACGCCGCTGGAATGCATCGCCCGCGGCGTGCCGGCGATTACCAGCGACCTGTCCGGGTTCGGCGCC
>CAYYPN010000199.1:0-6027 GCA_964473545.1 uncultured Planctomycetaceae bacterium | reverse complement strand
AACCTCTACTACGCCCGGAATCCCGACCATTCGGCGACGGTCGACTACGACACGTTTTTCTATCCGCTCGATGCGATCGGCCAGTGGAACCGCGTGTACGGCAAGCGCGGGTTCGTGCAGTACCAGGTGCTGTTGCCCGACGTGACGGCGCGGCGGGGGTTGATGCGCATCCTCGAACGCATCGTCGAATCGCAACAGGCGTCGTTCCTGGCCGTGCTCAAGAAGGCCGGCCCCCCCGGCCGGGGGATGCTGTCATTCATGAAGCCGGGGTACACGTTGGCGCTGGACCTGCCGAACACGGGCGAGCGGTTGCGGCGACTGGCCGACGCACTGGACGAGCTTGTGCTCGAACACGGCGGGCGGCTGTACCTGGCCAAGGACGCGCTGACCCGCGCCGAAACGTTCGAGCGGATGTACGCCCAGACGCTGCCGGCGTTCCGCGCGGTCAAGGCGCGGTTCGATCCCGAGCAGCGTCTGGCCAGCGCGCAGGCCAGACGACTTGGTATCGTGTCATGAACCAGCGGGTGCTGATCGTCGGAGCCACGAGCGGGATGGCGCGGGCCATCGCCGATCGCTTTGCCGCGCAAGGGTGCGAGCTGACGCTGGCGTCGCGCAACGTCGAGGAAGCCGGGCGCATCGCCGCGGACCTGCGGACGCGCCACCAGGCGACGGCGCACGTCGAGCCGTTCGATGCGATGGCGATGCAGGGCCACGGCGCGTTCGTGGCCCGCTGCATCGACCGGGCCGGCGGAGCGCTGGACGGCGTGGTGATCTGTCACGGCTACCTGCCCGACCAGGCCGCGGCCCAGGCGAATGCCGACGACGCCGAGCGGACCTTGCGGGTGAACTTCAACTCGGCGGTGTCGGTGGTCGAGCCTTTGGCGGCGCACCTGGCCGAGCGCGGCCAGGGGTGGATCGCGATCATCGGGTCGGTGGCCGGCGATCGCGGGCGGCAGAGCAATTACCTGTACGGCGCGGCGAAGGCGGGGCTGGCGGCGTACGCGCAGGGCCTGCGGAATCGGCTGTTTCACAAGGGGGTGCACGTGCTGACGGTCAAGCCGGGCTTCGTCGCGACCGCCATGACCGAGGGCCTGGTCGACCCGAAATCGCCGCTGGTCGTCGGGCCGGAGGTCGTGGCGAAGGCGGTCGTCAAGGCGGTGCACAAGCGTCGGAACGTGATTTACACGCCGTGGTTCTGGCGGGTGATCATGGGGATCATCCGGTCGATTCCGGAGATGGTGTTCAAACGCCTGCGGATGTAATGCCGACATTGGGATAGGACCCGCGTCCTGGGAAGGCCGGACAGCATCACGTGAACCCGTTATCCGAACCCAGTTCGACGTCTGCGAAGCCCGGCGGGAAGCCGGCGGCGGTGATCCGCGCGATTCGGCCGCCGCAATGGTCGAAGAACCTGCTGGTGTTCGTGCCGATGTTCATGGCCCACGCATGGGCGGACGCGGACCGGTGGCGGGCGGCGGTGCTGACGTTCGTGTTGTGGTCGCTGGTCGCTTCGCTGGGCTACGTGGTGAACGACCTGCTGGACGTGCGATCGGATCGGCTGCACCCGCGGAAGGCGAGCCGGCCTTTTGCCAGCGGCGCGCTGTCGGTCGGCGCGGGGGTGGGGATCGGCGCGGCGTTGCTGGTCGGCGCGCTGGCGCTGACGCTGGTGTTGCCGCTGACGGTGGGCCTGCTCGCGGGGGTGTACCTGGCGACGACGCTGGCGTATTCGACTTACCTCAAGCGGAAGATGATCGTCGACGTGCTGGTGCTGGCGGGGTTGTACACGCTGCGCCTGCTGGCCGGCGGGGCGGCGGCGGACGTGGCGCTGAGCCCGTGGTTGCTGGCGTTCAGCATGTTCCTGTTCCTCAGCCTGGCGCTGGTCAAGCGTTACGCGGAACTGCGGGAGGTGGTGCAGATGCAGGCGACGGTCAACGCCCGCCGCGGCTACCAGGCCGACGACCTGCCGGTGCTGCTGGGGGTGGGCCCGGCCAGCGGATACATCGCGGTGCTCATCGCCGCGCTGTACCTGAACAGCCGGACGGTGACCGAACTCTACGCCCACCCGATGGTGTTGTGGGGCGTGTGCCCGTTGCTGCTGTACTGGATCACGCGGATGTGGCTGCTGGCCCATCGGGGTCGGATGGACGACGATCCGCTGACCTTCGCCGGGCGGGACCGGGTGACGTACATCGTGGCGGTGCTGGCGGTGGCGACGGTGATCGCTGCGACGCGCCAGTGGTCGTGGGCGGGGTGATTCAATTCAACGGGTCGATGGTTCGGCCGCGCCGGGTTGCCCGGCCGGCACGTGACCGGTGACCCGCTCGAGCAATCGCATCCACTGGTTGCAGCAGGTCGTTCGCTCGAAGTGTTCGAGGAACTGCGCATGGGCGCGCCGGCCCAGATGCTGCACAAGCTCCGGATCGTCGGCCAGTTTGCGAATCGTTCGGATCAATTCGTCGGCGTCGGCGACATCGAGCACATAACCCATGTCGCCTTCGCGGACCTGGACGGCGGTGTCGGCGTCGGCGGGGCCGACGAAGAGGATCGGCCGGCCCGCGGCCATGATGCCGTAGGTCTTGCACGGCACGGCGGTGCCCTGCATGCGCGGGCGCATGGTGACCAGGTGCACATCCCCCGCCGCCAGCGAATCGCCGAGCTGCTCGCGCGGCTGGTAGGGCAGGTGCAGAAAGTTGGTCAGTCGATGCTCGTCGACGAACGCGCGGATCTCGTCAAGCCGGCGGCCGCTGCCGACGAAGAGGAAGCGAATCCGATCGTCGTCCTTCAGCGTAAGCATCGCCTGGCAGACCGCGTCGAAGTGGTGGATGATCCCGGCGTTGCCGGAGTACATGACGACGAACTTGCCGGTCAGGCCGTGCTCGCGGCGGAGGGTCGAGTCGGCGGCGGGCATCGGTTCGACGTCACCGGCGCGGTTCCAGACGCTGATGACCTCGATGCGGTCGGGGCCGATGCGCTTGTCGCGCAGGCGTTCGCCCATGCACGGGCCCAGCACGCCGCACGCATCGGCGTGGCGCAGGTGCAGGTCGTTCAGCCAACCGAGCGCCGCGTACAGTGGATGCCGGGGCGACCACATGTCCAGTTCGAATTCGATGTCGGGATGCAGGTCCATGACCCAGCACACGTGCCGCACGCGCCCGAAACTCAACCAGCGCACAAACGTGGCGTACAACCCGATCAGCGGCGGCGTGGTCAGCGTCACGATCACGTCGTACCGCCAGCCGAACAGCAGCATCCACAGTCCGGTCAGCAGGTGGAAGCCGGCATAGTCGATGATGCGGCCGAAGCGACCGGCCTTGCCGAAGCCCGGAGCGCTGAGGCGGCGGATCCGGACGCCGCGATGGGTCTGGCGTTTGGGGGTGGGCGCGCCGCTGCCGTCGGCGTACTGGCCCCGCGAGCAGACGACGGTCACGTCGTGGCCGTGCTCGACCAGGTGCTCGGCCAGATCGGACATCTGCTGGGCGGTGGCAGCGTAATCGGGCCAGTAGTACTGATTGACGAACAACACGCGCATGAGGCTGGGCTCTTATCGACCGGACCCGTCACGAAAATCGCCATGCTAGCACGGGGGCAATACTCCGACCATGCCGGTACCGGCCGCCGGGACCACTGTCGGCGATCGGCCGCCGCAACTTGGGCCACAGACGCTTGAACCACCGCCGCGGCCGCGGCGTCGCCGCCCGATGGGCCGGTGGATCACCGCTACAACCGCGCCAGACAAACGCGAACCGGGCTGAAAAACCGACACGAGTCAACCCCGTCATCAAAATGGCAACAAAACGCTAATCCGCTGCGGTTAATGTGTTTACGGACACGATGACGGGGCGTCGCCCTGCCCCCCTCGGGTTTTTTACTTGCCGGGGGTTGGTCCGCGCCGTATTATTCAATCGGCGTTAGAGTTGAGACGAGAATGGGTCGTGATGCTGGCTGCATCCCGGCTCGTGGGAGACTCTGAGAGTGAGGCCGTCATGGCAACTATCCCGTCGTTGCACGGCTTGACGCATTCGCGTCTGGTCGAGGGTTCGAATGCATCCTCACAAGCTTCGGTCGACCTGGCCGGTTACCGCTCGACCTACTCGGTCGGACGAGGCCGCTTCGCCGTCTGGGCCTGGTACTTCATCAATGCCCTGGTCTTTCTGTCACCGTTCGTGCCGCACTACGGCCTGAAGCGGTGGCTGCTGCGCCGCTTCGGCGCGACCGTCGGCCGCGGCGTCGTCATCAAGCCGCGCGTCAACATCAAGTATCCCTGGAACGTGAGCATCGGCGACAACACGTGGATCGGCGAAGGTGCCTGGATCGATTCGCTCGGCAAGGTCGAGATCGGCGCCAACGTCTGCATCAGCCAGGACGTGTACCTGTGCACCGGCAGCCACGACTGGTCGCTGAGTTCGTTCGACCTGATCGTCAAGCCGATCACCGTGGAAGACGGCGCCTGGCTGGGCTGCCGCACGCAGGTGATGGGCGGCGTGACCGTGGCGAGCCATTCGGTCCTCGCCGCCGGGTCCACCCTCAGCCAGGACACCGAGCCTTACATGATCTACCGCGGCAACCCGGCCCAGGGCGTCAAGCTCCGCGAAGTGCGCGAGGCCAGGCCACAACCCAGGCCGCAGCGCAAGCCCGATCGCCGCTACCGACTGGTCTTCCCCGAGCCGGTCACCAACCCCGACGCCGCAGCCGGCAACCTCGCCCTGGCGCGCAGCGGCATCTGATCGACGTCGCACAACCCGTTCCCGTCAACACGATCCCACGCGCTCCCGACTCGGGGCGCGTGGTTTTGTTTGCCACCCGTCACGCATTGACGTACGTTGTCTGCATACGGTGGTTGTCGACCCCGACGGTCGCGCCGGTAGCACTTCGATTCAGACCATGCAGGAACTGGCCGTCATCATCCTCACCCGCGACGAGCAGCTTCACCTGGAGCGGTGCATCCGGTCGCTGCCGCGCTGTGCCAGCCAGGTCTTCGTCGTCGACTCCGGCTCGACCGATCGCACCGTCGAGATCGCCGAGTCACTCGGGGCGCAGGTCATTGCTCACGACTGGGTCAACTACGCCGAGCAGTTGAACTGGGCGATCGACCACTGCCCCATCACCGCCGACTGGATCATGCGCATCGACGCCGACGAGTACCTCACGCCCGCACTGGCCGGGGAACTGGATCGGCGACTGGGCGAACTGGACGACGAGGTCGCCGGGATCAACGTCAAGCGCCGCGTGCATTTCATGGGTCGCTGGCTGCGCCACGGATCGCTGTACCCGACCGTGCTGCTGCGCGTCTGGCGAAAAGGCATGGGCCGCTGCGAACAGCGCTGGATGGACGAGCACATCGTTCTCACGGCCGACCGGACGGTGACCTTCGAGCATGACCTGGTGGACGAGAACCTCAAGCCGCTGACATGGTGGGTCGACAAGCACAACCGCTACGCCACGCGCGAAGCGCTGGATGTGCTCATCACCCGCCACGGCTTGAACGGCGGCAACGACCCCCTGCCGACCAACCGCCACGCCTACCGGCAGCGCTGGGTCAAGCAGCACGTTTACTATCGGCTGCCGCCGGCGCTGCGCACGTGGTGCTACTTCTTCTACCGCTACGTGCTGCGGCTGGGATTTCTCGATCGCTACCCCGGGCTGGTGTTCCACACCGTGCAGGGCCTGTGGTATCGCCTGCTCGTCGACGCCAAGGTCCGCGAAGTCGAACGCCACATGGGCACCCAACACCTCGACGTCCGCGAAGCCGTCCGTCAGTTGCACGGCATCGAACTGGATTGATCGCCGGCTTCGTCCACCTCGCCCGGCATGCGCCACAACTGCCAGAGCAGCACCACCGCCAACAGCGCCAGCGCCCAGTTTTCGTGTGGTAAAACGACCCCCTGCCACAGACGCGTCGACCACAGGCTCTCGGGGATGTGGCCGGCACGATGCATCACGGCCAGCGCCACCGCCCCCGGAACCGCGTACGCGGTCAACAACAATCCCACGATCACCGGCCCGGCGCGTCGGCCGCCGCGCCACGCG
>CAYYPN010000198.1:0-6029 GCA_964473545.1 uncultured Planctomycetaceae bacterium | reverse complement strand
GTCACTCTTGAGCAGTTCGATCATGGCAGTAGTCTCGCCCTGTGTGAAGCCCCGCAGTATATCCATACGGGCCATGCCGGGCAACACAATCTCAAGCCGGTCCTGAGCACCGCGAAGGGCCGGGTAACCCTGGGGCGGGCGTCGGACGATTCGGCGTGAACGACCCGTTGCCTCGGGGCCGCCGGTCGGCGAATATGAGGGCATGAACCACCATCGCATCGCTATCGTGGCCGCGCTCCTCGCGGCGGGGCTGGCCTGGAACACCGCACACGCCCAGAGCGGCCCGAGCCTGCTGCTTTCCCCCTTCAGCACCCCCGCCGCCGACCCGGCCGACCCGCCGACCCCCTTCAACGCGGAACTCGACTTCAGCGCGTTGTACATCGACTCGGCCGGCGTCGAGGATACCGACAGCGACGTCGGGCTCACCTGGTACGAAGGGGCCGGCCGCGCCGATCTGAGCTCCGTCCACGAGCGCGGCGCGGCGGTCGGGTTCGGCCTGGACTACCTGGACTTCGACGTCGACGCCGACAGCGGGCTCGCCAGTGAACTGACCAGGCAGTCGATCGGCATCGGCGCGTGGCTCGGCGAATGGGCCGGCTGGGAGATCGGCCTGACCGCCGGGGCCGGTTACGCCGGCGACGAACCCTACAACGACGCCGACGCCTGGTACGCCCACGCCAACCTGCTCGCCCGCTACCGGATCGACCAGCAGTCGCGCTGGTTGTTGTCGTTGAATTACGACGGCAGCCGCTCGATCTTCCCCGACATCCCCCTGCCCGGCGTCGCCTACCAGCGCCGGGTCGACGACACCTTGTCGTACACCGTGGGGATCCCCTTCAGCACGCTGTACTGGCGACCGACCCGGCAGTTCTGGATCAACGCGACGTATGCGGTGCCGTTCGACGGATCGGTCTGGGCCAACTTCGCCATCGTCGAGGAGCTGCGCCTGTTCGCCGGTTACGAAAGCCACCTGCTGGCGTTCCACACCGAGGGCCAGCGCGACACGGACCGGACGTTTTTCGAGCAGCGTCGCATCGAGGGCGGCGTGCGTTGGGCGCCGACGCATCATGCCGAGTTTGTCGTGGCCGGGGGCCTGGCGTTCGACCAGGAGATCAGCCGCGGGTTCGATGCGCGTGACCTGACGGACGAGATCGAACTCGACGACGAGCCGTACATCCGCGCCGGGGTGAAGGTGAAGTTCTAAGAAGGGTCCAGGGTCCAGGGCTCCGGTTGATCGCGAACGGCGCGATTAATCCGGAGGCTCATCATCCGGCTGGAACCCGAACTCGCGCAGCCAGAAGTCGGCGTCGGTTTCGCCGGCGCGGCGGGTGCGTTGCCGATCCTTCTCGTCGGGCTTCTGGTCGTCGGCCCGGGGGTCGGTCCGGGGGTCGGTCCGGGGGTCGGTCCGGGGGTTGAAGCGGCGCGACCTGGGCGTCTCGGGTGGCTTGGCCTTCTCGCGGCGCGGCTGCTCGGCCTCAACCTCACGCTCGATCTGTTCCAGCGAGTCGCTGTCCAGGCCGAACGCATCCAGCCATTCGTCGGCATTGCCCGTCGCGGCCGGCTTGGCCGAACCCGACGGCGCGGCTCGCCGCCGAACCAGCGTCCGCAGAAAACGTTCGGCACTCATGCTGCGCGCCCGCCGACGCCGCGCCGCCCGACGAATCTGCCCGTCGTTGCTCACCACGACCAGCTCGCGCGGGCCGTCCGCGGCGCCGATCCACTCGATGATCACCGCATCGGCATCCCGCTGCCGACCGGAGTAGATCAACTCCACCGGCCCGAAGTACTCGCCTTCGCTCGGCTTGGGCGAACCGTCGCACACGACCGTCATGCGCCCCGTCGCCCAGACGCTGCGCTCGAGCATCCGACACAGATCCGTCGCGCTGATCGTCGGCCACTCCGCCGGCAGCGTGTGCGCCTGGTGCAGCACGTTGTATGCATCAACGATCAACGCCATGGTGACATGGTAGCAAGCCCGGTCATCCCGAACGGTTGGCCGGGATTCGATGGACGCCCCTCAATATCCGCAGTCGGCCAACTGCTTACGAAGCTCGGCGATCGCCGGCCCCGCGTCGGTCTCGATTCCGTTGGCCGGCTTGCCTTCCACGCTCATCCGACCGGCGTAGCCCGCCTGCTTCAACGCCTTGAAAAACGGCCGAAAGTCATCGCCCGCCGTGCCCGGGTAGTGCCGCGTGCCGCCCTCCGCCACGTGCACGTGACGCAGCATCGGCCCGTACTTCACCAGGTCCTGCGGCGATTCGCCGTTCTCGATCATGTGATAAATGTCGGCCAGCAGTTGGATGTTCGGATGCCCCGCCGCCTCGACAAACTCGGCGCCGTCGGCCACCGTGTTGATGAAGTTGTCCTCGGCTTCACGCAGCGGCTCGATCACGATCGTCACGCCATGCCCCGCCGCGATCGGACCCATGGCTCGCAACACCTCGACAAACTGCTCGACCGCCTGGTTGCGGCTGAACCCGTCGGGCAGTTTGCGCGACCCGCTCGAGCCGAAAACGATGTGTTCGATGCCGACCGCTTTCGCGCGAGCGCAGGCGACTTCGGCATAAGCAACCAGCCCGTCGAGATCGTACGCCGGGCCGGTCGATTTCAGGTCGCCGGGGATGAACCCGTTCGCCGCGCGAGCCGGGAGGGGCGCAGCCTTGACCGCATCAAGGTTCGGTTGAAAAGTCGCCTGATCGTCGCGCGGCTTCAAAAAGCCCTGCACATTCACCTCGACGTAATCGCCGCCGGCCGCCTGCAGAATCCCCGCGCTGTCGATCCCCGTGCAAATGCCTAGTTCCATGTCGTGTGCGTTCCGCCTTTCCGGTCGGGTGGGTGCTAAGCCGTGCAGCTTACAGGCTCGCCTTGAGCTTCGCATCTTTTTCCGCGACGACGTCCGCCTGCTTCGCCCGCCAGTCGGACAGCTTCTTCGCCAGGTCCGGGTTGGACTGGCTGATGATCTGGGCAGCGAGGATCGCGGCGTTCTTCGCCCCCGCCCCGCCCACGCCGACCGTCGCCACGGGCACGCCCGGCGGCATCTGCACCGTGCTGAGCAAGGCGTCAAGCCCGTCCATCATCCCACCGGGCATCGGCACGCCGATCGTCGGGCACGGCGCATGCGCCGCGACCACCCCCGCCAGGTGCGCCGCCATCCCCGCGGCACAGATGAATACCTTCACCCCCCGCGCCGGCCCGCCTTCAACCAGTTCCAACACCTTGCCGGGCGTGCGGTGCGCCGACGCCACGTGTACTTCGTGAGAAATGCCCAGCTCGTGCAGCAGGTCGTGACATTTGCTCATGCTCGGCCAGTCGCTGTCCGAGCCCATGAGAATCATCGCGTCGATCGTCGAACCAGAGGATTGATGCATGAGGCGTCTCCCGTTGGCGTTGGCGTTGGCGGGATGATAGCCCGATGACCCGCCCCTTCCAAGCCGGACCGGTCACCCGCGCTTACGGCGCCTCCGCTTCCAACTCGATCGCTTCCCCCGCCCCCACCGTCAGGTACATCGGCGAACCGCTCACCTCCAGCAGGTGCACGCCGTCTTCGGCGCGGACGTTGATCGGCTGGCCGTAGATGTCCGTCGCCGACAGCTTGCTCGCGCCGGTGAGTTTCACGACGTGCGGCCTGGCGTGGTCCGGGCTCTCACCCGCCGGGGGCGCGGTCCACACCACGATCTTGCGACCGCCTTCCCCGTCAACCCAGTCGGTGGCGAAGTCCAACGCGTACCCGCAATCGATCCGCCCGGCGTACCGGTAGTCGCCAAGCTGGTCGATCATCTCGACCGCCGCCCGCCCCGCCGGTCGCAGGTTCAAATCCTCATTCACGACGCCGAACTTGTCGCCGCGCAGGTCGTACCAGCCGGTCAGGCGCACGTCGCACATCTGGTCAGCCATGAACTGCCGCACGTAGTGCCACGCCTGGTATTCGCGAAGCTCCTCCTCCTTGCCCCCCGACCACGCTTCCAGCTCCAGCTCGCTGGTGGGCTTTTTCACCGCGAACCCGCGCTCGGTGTTGACCATCGGCATGTTCGGCTTGCCGTACTCTTCCAACAATGCTCGCGTGATGCGATGG
Source organism: uncultured Planctomycetaceae bacterium (assembly GCA_964473545.1). Classification (GTDB taxonomy): domain Bacteria; phylum Planctomycetota; class Phycisphaerae; order Phycisphaerales; family Zrk34; genus CAYWKS01. The sequence goes on along the minus strand of CAYYPN010000198.1, from coordinate 1,957 downwards.
CCTTCCAGAAACTCCTCCGGCGTCTTCACCCCGTACGGATGCACCGACCAGCCCTTGATGCCCGTCTCCAGAATCCCCTTCTCAAAACAGAACTCCGTCCACTCGTACGACGGCTTCCAGTAGTTGCTCACCGAACCGGCCACCACCACGCACTCGGGGTCGGCCTCGAGCATCGCCGGCACCGTTTCCTTCACCAACGCCGTGTACTCCTCGGCGAACTGATCGGAGTTGTGCATCCCGTCCCAATGCCAGAACGTCCGCGTGTTCGGCTCGTTCCAGATCTCGAAAATAATGTCCTTGTCCTTGTAACGCTCGGCCACATACGCGGCGAACTTCGCGTAACCCTTCCGCCCCGCCTCGGTGTTCACCGCGCGGTCACGCTTGTTCATCCGCTCCTCGTAAAGATTGTTGCTCCCGTAAAGACAGCAGATCACCGTCAACCCCAGGTCCTCGGCATCGTTGAATAACCGATCCCAACCGCTGGCGTCGTAGACCCCCTTCTCCTTTTCGACCGAGCCCCAGTAGACGCTCTTGCGGATGTACTTGAATCCCATCTCCCGCGCCCGTTCCAGGTCCTGCCGCGTGAACCCCACCCGGGGAATCTGCACCCCGACCGACTCGGCCACGTCCGACTTCGCCAACGACACCTCCGCCCGCGCCGACCCCGCAGCCGAAGTCAACAAAACAAACCCGACACAAATCGACATGACAAGACGAGAACAAAGCATGACAAGCCTCCTCAGGATGGTTGATCGCAGGTGATCCAGACGCCCACCATCATACCCCAAAGGGCGGCCGCCGAGGCGGTCGCGGCATGGTGGCGACGAAGCTGCCGGCGGTGTTGGCGTTGATCGATCAGGTCCGTCGACCTCGGGCGGTGGTGATGGAGGAGGGGCCGCTGTCGGACTGGCTGGCCCGGGGGCTGGCGGGCGAGGTCGACCGGGTGATCGTCTGCGATCCGCGTCGCAACCGCCTGATCGCGGCCGAGGGGGACAAGGCCGACCCGATCGACGCGGCGAAGCTGCTGGCGTTGGCCCGGGGCGGCTACGTGCGGCCGGTGCATCACGCGTTGGACGGGGATAAAAAGGGGGATAAAAAGGTGTCGGGATGATTTATATTGATTCGGCGTTGAATCCGCCGCCCCCGGAAGTCGCCGAAAAAGTAGAATGTCCTTTTAATCACCCGCTGCGGAGATCGCGATCCTGCGGACGACTGACAGACTTTTTAGGGTTGACCGGCGACGCCCGCGATGGACAATAGTCTTGCCCGTTGGGCGCTCGCTCCCGCGGGAGGCCGGCAACTGAGCCAATTACGTTCGACCCCTCAGCTTCCGGAACGCCCGCAATGGCATCCAACAACCCACTCAACTGGCTGCCGAACCATTTTATCTTCATCCCCACCGGTGGGGGGTTGGCCCTTCTTGCGGGAATCGGCATCTTTTTACCAAGCGACAACGCTGTCATCAGGGAGTTCTGGGCACCGGCCATCATCGTCTACACCGCGGGGACAGGTCTCATCGCGTTTGGGCACTGGATATCGAACGGCCGGTGGCGAGCGAAGAACCCCGGCGGGAAAGTGCTTGGCCCTGATGGTTCGAAGGCCCCGCCGATCAGTCAGCCACCATGCCGGGCGTACTGGCCCGTGGTGGTGCATGTGGCGTGGTTCATTTTGGTCGTATTGGCGGTGCTGTTTGCCATCGCCTGTGCTGGCCACATGGACAGGTCACTGTGAGGTCAGAAAGGTGTCAGGATGGAGGTCAGAAAGGTGTCAAGGTCAGAAAGGTGTCAGAGGTCAGAAAGAGGTCAGAAAGGTGTCAGGATGATTTTGATCCTCCACGTCAATATTCCTGACACCTTATCCTCCTTGACACCTTATCCTCCTCCTTATCCTCCTCCCTGGGGGGATTGTACACTTTCGACGCCGGCGGATGCGGGTGGGCCGGGGGAAACGGTGGTGG
>CAYYPN010000197.1:0-6037 GCA_964473545.1 uncultured Planctomycetaceae bacterium | reverse complement strand
TGCATCGGACAACTCACCGAATCACGTCGAAAATCAACGACTGACACAGCACTAGCCCCCGGTGAATACACCGGGGGCCGACCCACCCAAACGCAACACGACGCGTCATCACCCCGTTGCAGAGTTGCGAAATGAACCCCTGTCTTACGGCGCGTTTTCCCACGTTTGGGAGACGTTTTCGACCGAGAAGCGTTTATCGCGATTTTAAAGACCGGGCGAGGCCGAGCGGCGCGCGCCAGGGGGGTCGTTATGGGCTTTTTTAGGTTGTTGCGCGCGCACTGGCCGAACGAATCGTCGATGACGGGCGAATAACCGCGTTGGAAAAAGGTCGCCGGCGAGGGGAGTTTGGTCCGGTTCGTGCGCGCCGGGGATGCAGGAGGATGGTTGTCGATCAGGCGGCGGCCCTTGCGGCGGCGTGGTGTTGCAGGTGGCGGTCGCCCAGGGTGATGAGCCGATCCAGGGCCGGGGTCGGTTGCGTGGCCGGGTCGATCGTGGGGCTTGGGGACAGTTGGTAGAGGGGCCAGTCGGCGACTTCGGCGTCGTCGAGCCATTGCCCGTAGCTTGCGGTATTCACCCGTCGAAGCAGTTGTTCAAACCGGCGGCGCGTGTGTCGCAGGCCGACGTAGGTGCGCAGGCGCTGCCTGCGGGTCAGCGGCAGGCGCGGCTGGCGGGGGTCGAATTCCCACGGATGGAAATACAATGGCGCCGGTTCGTGTTGGCGATGGGCCTGGTCGATGCCGCGCAGCATCGCCATCAGCGGCAACAGCCGAAAGTACCCCCCTCCCGCGACGGGCAGGCGCATGCGGCCGCACTGCCAGGTCAGCGGCGGCAACTCCGCAACACTTGCCCCCGTGTTGCCGACCAGTCGGTACGGGCGGCGTGGGGCGTCGGGCTGGCCGTACGCGGGATGGCGGATCGGTTGAACCGAGCTGTCGTATTCGAAACCCTGCTCGGCGATGACGTCGACGGCCCAGGCGGTTGCAGCGGTCAGGCTGAAGCTCGGGGCGCGATAGCCGCGCAGAGGTTGCTGGGCCTGGTCTTCGATTGCGGCGCGAGCGGCGGCGAGGTCGATGGCAAAGCGGCGGCGATCCAGTCGATGCAACCGATCGTGGGCATATCCGTGACAGGCCGGCTCATGCCCGGCTTCGGCGATGCGCCGGACGACCCAGGGTCGACGCTGGGCGACCCAGCCGAGGATGAAAAACGTGGCGCGTGCGTTGTGTTCATTCAGCCGCTCGAGCAGCCAGTCGAGGTTGGCTTCGATGCGACAGGGCCGACGTTCCCAGTGGGCGGGGTCGATGGCGTCGCGTGCCGCTTCGATCTGACAATGGGCCTCGACATCGAAGCTGAGCAGGCACGTCGGCCGCGGGTTATCGGAGGGGTTTTGACCTGCCATGGCCTCGTCCGGCTGGGTAAAGTGTGCGGCTTGTATCACCGATGACAGCCGTACCGATTGCAATGTCGGTTCAAAAGCTGACGGACTTTCATTCTGAATCGAGAATGCCTTCCATGACGACTTTAACGTCCAGCGAACCGGATTGGCCGGGCGAATCGAATGAAACGGTGCTTCGCCCCACCGAGTCGGCGTGGGCGCTGGCGCTGGGCGAGTTGTGGCGATACCGGGACCTGTTGTGGTTTCTGAGCCTGCGCGATGTGCAGGTCCGATACAAGCAGACCCTGCTGGGCGCGGCGTGGGCGATCCTGAGACCGCTGGTGTCCATGGTCGTGTTCACGCTGTTGATCGGGAAGGTCCTGGGCGTGGCGAAGATGGATGACCCGATCTACGTGTTTGCCGGGGTCGTGCCGTGGACGTTCTTTGCCACGTTCATCACCGCGTCAAGCAGCTCACTGGTGACCAACGCCGCGCTGGTTCAGAAGGTGTACTTTCCAAGGCTGATCATTCCGGTGTCGGCGGTGGGCGCGCCGCTGGTCGACCTGATGATGGCGCTGCTCGTGTTGATCGGGCTGATGCTGGTGATGGGGACCGGCTTCGGCGTGCAGTGGGTGCTGGCGATTCCACTATTGGCGACGATCGTGGTCGCGGGGCTGGGCGTGGGCATCGGGCTGGCCGCGGCGAGCGTGTTCTTTCGTGACGTGCGGCACGTCGTGCCCTTTCTGGTGCAGACGATGTTCTTCGTCACGCCGGTGCTCTACCCGCAGACGGTGATCCCGGCCGACTATCGGTGGATCTACCTGCTGAATCCGATGGCCGGCCCGATTGAAGGGTTCCGGTCGATGGTGACGGGCGAGCCGATCGATTACGCGGCGTGGGGTTGTTCGGCACTGGTGGCGAGCGTGTTGCTGCTGGTCGGGCTGTACGGTTTCGGCCGGGCTGAGCGGCGATTCGCCGACGTGGTGTAAAGGCAAGCGGGTGTCATGAGTGAGAGCGCGATCGAGATCAAGGGCCTGGGCAAGCGTTACCGACTCGGTGCGTCCCGGCCGATCAGCCGCACGCTGGGCGAGGCGTTCGCCGACGGCGTGAGGCGCTTTCGTCGTACGGCCGATGCATCGGCCGAGCATGACCGTGCGGCGCGGCGCGGCGAGTTCTGGGCCTTACGCGATATCCACCTGAACGTTCAGCGCGGCGAGGTGATCGGCATCGTCGGCGCCAACGGCGCAGGCAAGAGCACGTTGCTGAAAGTGCTGTCGCGCATCACCAACCCGACCGAAGGCGAGGCGCGCCTGCGCGGTCGCCTGGCGAGTCTGCTCGAAGTCGGCACCGGCTTTCATCCGGAACTGACCGGCCGGGAGAACATCTACCTCAACGGCGCGATCATGGGCATGCGCAAGGCCGAAATCAATCGCCGCTTCGACGAGATCGTCGCGTTCAGCGGGACCGAACGATTCCTCGACACGCCGGTCAAGCGGTATTCGTCGGGGATGCGTGTGCGGTTGGCGTTCGCGGTGGCGGCGCACCTGGAACCGGAGATCCTGGTGATCGACGAGGTGCTGGCGGTGGGCGATGCGGCATTCCAGAGCAAATGCCTGGGCAAGATGAACGACGTGGCCCGCGGCGAAGGCCGCACCGTGCTGTTCGTCAGCCACAACATGGGCAGCATCCGTTCGCTGTGCCACCGCGGGATCCTGCTGGACCGGGGTCTGCTGGCGTGCGAAGGCACAAGCGACGAGGTTATCCGTGCGTACTTTTCCGCCACGGGCCAGGAGGGTCACGTTGACCTTGCCCGACGGCACGATCGTCACGGGTCAGGCGCGGTGCAGGCGCAATCCATTCGCGCGATCGACCCGAACACCGGACACGAACTGCACCGCCTTTGCGCCGGACGGGACGTGGCGTTCGAAGTCACGTACGCAGCCTCGGGCGACCTGTCGCCGCGCAACGTCAGCATCGAGTTGACCTTCTTCACCCAGGCGGGTCAATTCGTGATGGCGCTGAACAATCGACTTTCCAATGGCGTGTTCGCCTCCCTGCCTGTCCAGGGCCGGCTGACCTGCCGCGTGCCCAGGCTCCCGCTCATGAACGGCAGCTTCACCGCGAAACTGACCATAAAGACCGACGAGGTGATCGCCGACCAGGTCCATCGGGCGGCGACGTTTGATGTCGATCCGGGTGATTTCTTCGGGACCGGCGTTGTCCATCCCAGTCGCCACCAGGGTGTCTACGTACCGCACGAGTGGCACGCACCCGATGAGGCTGACCGCGGCGGCCTCGCCGCATGAGCCAGACGAGGAGCGACGTGCGATGGCGATGACCTTGATGACATGTTATGCCCGGTCCGGTGGGACACTGCTGAACCGTTGCATCGGGCGCCTGCCCGGCGTGGTGATCCTGTCGGAACTCCATCCGCTCGGCGGCGGCACAGGCAAGGACGGCTTGGCGTTTCGCACCGTCAGCCAACAGGCCCGGCACTGGTACGGCATCACACTGAAGCACGAAGGTTTCGTCGATGCGATCTGCGAGTTGCACGATCATTGCCAGGCGAGCGGGCTGCGACTGGTCCTGCGCGACTGGGTCGCAGCCGACTTCCTGCCCCACCGCTTCAACCATCACGAGCCGAGCTGGAAGTTGACGACATTGAACCTGCTGCGCGAGCGGCTGGAGGTGCATCCGTTCGCATTCACGCGCGACAGTATTGACGTGTGGCTGTCGCGCGGTCGGCCGGACCCCGAGGCGTTCTTCGAGCAGTATGTCCGTTACGCCCGTGCGATTGTCGAAGCGGCCATGCCGATCGTCCAGTACGAGGCTTTCTGCCGCTCGCCGGAGCAGCAGATGCAGCGGATCTGCGAGATCGGCGGACTGCCGTACAGCCCGAGCTTTCGCGACTACCAGAGCTTCACCCACGTGAACGGCGACATCCAGTTGGCCCGCCCGTCACGCGGCCGGCAACAGGGCGGGATAGCCCCTCTGCCGCGCCGCGGGGTTCCGTCGCGGTGGGTCGCGGCCGTCGAGGCCTGCCCGCAGATGATCGAAGCCAATCGGCTATTGAACTATCCAACCCGGGTGGCACAGACCTGGCCGCAACGTTGGCGCTGTCGTGGCGCCACGGTTATGCGTCGACTGATGGCCGCGGCGTGACCTGTGCGAACGCCCGGCATTGCGGTAGACGGGGGAGCGGATCGTCGAGAATGAAGGGTCACATGGAGTACGACCGATGAGTCAGCTTGGAGCCGACAACGAACCGAATCGCCATGCATGGGTTATCGCCCAACTGGCCGCCCTGCCGGATGGGGGGCGTGTGCTCGATGCCGGCGCCGGCAAACAGCGCTACCGCACCCATTGCCGCCATCTCGATTACGTGGCCCAGGATTTTGCCGGGTACGACGGCCAGGGCGATAACGTCGGGCTGCAAAAAGGGGACGACTGGAACTACGAAGGACTGGACATCGTCAGCGACATCACCGCGATCCCCGAGCCTGACGGGTCATTCGACGTGGTGCTTTGCACGGAGGTGCTGGAGCACGGACCGGACCCGCGGTCGGCGTTGCCAGAACTCGCGCGCGTGCTCAAGCCGGGCGGAACGCTTCTCTTGACGGCGCCGTTCTGCTCGATGACGCACTACGCGCCCTACCACTTCTGCACGGGTTTCAGCCGCTACTTCTACGAGCACCACCTTTCAGCACTCGGGTTTGACATCGAGGCGATCGAACTCAACGGCAGCTACTTCGCATACCTGGCACAGGAACTGCGGCGGCTGCCTTCGGTCGGGCGACGTTACGCCGGCCGGGCGCCGGGCTGGCGCGAACAACGGGCGATGCGTAGCGCAACCCGCGCGCTCGAGCAGATGGCGGCGCGTGACGAGGGGTCGTGGGAGTTGATGAACTTCGGCCTGCACGTTCGCGCGACCCGCAAGGCGGCGACCGCCCGTGCCGCGGCATGAACAGGTGCACGCGAAAGAATGAGGTGACGGCGTGGACATCCTCTATGTAGCCCACAAGTACGACTACGGCGATCGGTCGCGCGGGCTGTCGTTCGAGCACCACAACTTCTACGACTCGCTCGTGGGTATGGGACATCGCGTCGAGTACTTCGACTTTCCCACCATCGCTCATGAAATGGGTGCCAAGGCGATGAATCGCCGCCTCATCGAGATCGTAAGGTCGGATCGCCCGAAGTTGCTTTTTGCCGTGGTCAGCGGCCAACAGCTTGACCGTCGGACGATGCGTACGATCTCAGAGCAGACGCAGACCACGACGTGCAACTGGTTCTGTGACGACCACTGGCGATTCGAGAGCTTCTCCCGGCATTGGACGCCGTGCTTCAACCACGTGGTGACCACCGCCCGGATCGCGCTGCCGAAGTATGAACGGCTGGGCCTGCGACATGTCACCAAGAGCCAGTGGGCCTGCAACCCACGCATCTACCGGCACACCGGTCAGGCCAAGCGGTACGATGTCACATTCGTCGGCCAACCATACGGCGAGCGGTGGCGATACATCGAGGCGCTGCGCGATGCGGGCGTGGACGTGCGCGTCTGGGGCCACGGCTGGCCGAGCGACTGGGGCGGCGGGCGGCTGACCCAGGACCAGATGATCGAGGTCTTCAACGCCAGCCGCATCAACCTCAACTTCAGCGCCTCAT
>CAYYPN010000196.1:0-6067 GCA_964473545.1 uncultured Planctomycetaceae bacterium | reverse complement strand
CCGCCTCACCGACTCGTTCGGCCGGCAGATCGACTTCCGCAACGTCATCCTCATCCTCACGTCCAACATCGGCGCGGAGATGATCAAGGGCGGCGGCGGTGGCTTCGGCTTCCAGCAACACTCCGAAGCGGCCAGCTACGACCGCATGAAGGAGCTGCTGCTCAAGGAGATCGAGCGACACTTCCGTCCCGAGTTCATCAACCGGCTCGATGACGTGATCGTGTTCCGCGCTCTCAACCGTGAGGACCTGGTCGGCATCGTCGAGTACGAGCTGAAGAAGGTCCGCGATCGGCTCCACGAGCAGGGCCTGGCCATCGAGCTCGATGAGTCGGCCAAGGAGTTCCTCATCACCAAGGGCTACAACCCCGACTTCGGCGCCCGGCCGCTGCGACGCGCGATCGAGCACAACGTCGAAGACGCGCTCAGCGAAGCAATCCTCCGAGGCGACTTCGAAGGCAAGAACCTCGTCAAGGTCACCCGGCACGACGAGGAAGACCACCTGGTGTTCGACGCGACCTACGACCCGGCGCTGGCCCCGAAGGACAAGCCGGCCAAGGCCGACGACGAATCCGAAGGCGGCGGATCGAGCGAAGAACCGGCCGAGGCCGGGACGACGTAAACACCTCGGACCGGACATCGATTTGATCTCGAACCCAGCCATCCCCATGGCTGGGTTTTTTACGCCGGCGGCGTTTGTGTGCATGCAAAAAAATCTCTGCATTAATGGCTTAGGCTCGCGACGGCCCGGCCGATAAGCGATTTTGATGCGCGAACACTTCCCCCAATTGTGGGAATCGTCGTCAAGTTTTTCGGCCTGAGGGTCGATAGGTTTGTCTGTGGGGTCGGAACCTGGCTTCCCGGCGGTTTTCGACAGGGGTCGTCATCTGCGCGACCGCAGTACCAAAAGGAAGATCCTCAGCAATGAATCAAGAGCTCCTCGACAGGGTCATGAAGTGCCCGAGGTTACCCTCGCTGCCCACGATCGCCATCGAGGTGATCGAACTCTGCCGTCAGCAGGATATCAACATCAAGCAGATCGCCACCACGATCAGCAATGACCCGGCCCTGACGAGCAAGATTCTCAAAACCGTCAACTCCAGCTTCTACGGTCTGAGCCAGCGCGTCAGCACCATCAGTCACGCCCTGGTCATCCTCGGCCTCAACAGCGTCAAGACCCTCGCCCTGGGCTTCAGTCTCATCGACGAGTTCAAGCAACAGCACGACCAGCGCTTCGACATGATGGCCTTGTGGAAGCGATGCCTTTACTCGGCGGTGGGCGCACGCTGCATCGCGCAGCACGCCAACATCATTCAGCACGAGGAAGTCTTTCTCGCCGGCCTGCTCAAGGACATCGGCATCATGGCGATGATCCAGACGCTCGGCGAGGAATATGTGCAGATGCTGATCGACGCCGAGAACAAGCCGCACACGTTCTGGCAGGCCGAGCAGGAAAAGTACGACACCGATCACGCGCAGATCGGCGCGGCATTGTGCGAGCATTGGAAGCTGCCGCCGGTGCTGACCGGTCCCATGCGGTGGCACGAGCAGCCCGAACGCGCGCCCGACGACCTGAAAGACATGGCCTGGTCGGTGCATGCGGCCAGTCTCGCCGCCGACGTGTTCCTCGGGGATGATCCCGAGGCGGTCGAACGTTATTTCCAGTGCCTGCATCGTGCGTTCGACATGGACAACGTCGCGGGGGAGAGCCTGCTGAAGACGATCGGCGATGCGACCCGGGAGATGGCGGCGCTGTTCGACATCGACACCACCGAGGACCGCGACGCGCAGGCGATTCTCGCCGAGGCCAACGAGGCCCTGCTCGAACTGTCGTTGCAGACCCAGCAGAACGCGACCGAACTGGCCAACCGTAACGAGCAGTTGCGCGAGCAGATGGAGCGCGATTCGCTCACCGGAACCTTCAACCGCGGCAAATTCAACGAGGCGATGGAAGCGGCGTTCACCCAGGCCACGCAGGAGCAGACGCACCTGGGCGTGGTGTTCATGGACGCCGACCACTTCAAGATCATCAACGATACGCACGGCCACCAGGCGGGCGACCACGTCTTGATCGCGCTGGCCAACACGCTGATGAGCGCGGCGCCCGAAGGGGCGATCGTCGCGCGGTACGGCGGGGAGGAGTTCGCGGCGATCCTGCCGGGTCACGACCGCAAGGCCGCGGCCCGAGTCGCGGAGATGCTGAGGCGACGCATCGAGTCGACCCCGGTCTGTGTCGATGCGGACCTGACGTTGAACGTGACGCTGAGCATCGGCGTGGCGTCATACGACGGGCAGCAGGTCTTCCGGTCGCCCGAGCAACTCGTGGCGGCGGCGGACAAGGCGGTCTACGCGGCGAAGGACGCCGGCCGCAACTGCGTGCGGGTGTTCGCACCCCGTCCGGTGGCTACGGTCCCGGCTGCGTAGACATTGCATACCTGGCCGGCGCTCAGAATCGCCGGCTATCCAATCCACGTGGATCAACTTCCGGCATCGGATTTTAACTTCCGGCGTCGGGTCTTAATTTCCGGGGGCGGGGGTCATGCGGACGATCGTGCGCGGTTGCATGGTGTAACGCTGACACAGATCGCGCAGCGTGTTCGGCGTCACCGCCATCACCCGGGCCAGCTCGTCGTCGAGCGACCGGTATTCGCCGGTGTACAGCCACTGCGACCCGAGGCCGAGCATGCGCCCGGCGGGGCGCTCCTGGCCTAACGTCAACTCGGTGGCGATCTTGTTGCGGGCGCGTTCGACCTCGCCGTCGGTCGGGTCGTTGCCCGCCGCATCGAGCACTTCGCCCAGCGCCGCTTCGACGCGGTCGGCATGCTTCGGGGCACAACTGGCGTAGGCCAGGAACATGCCCGCCTGGTCCAGCGCGTGCGTCGACACCTCCGCTTCGTCGGCCAGACCGGGGTCGATCAGCTTCCAGTACAACCGGCTGCCCTCGGCGTCGCCGAGCACGGTTGCCAGCACCTCGGCCGCGTAACGATCCTCGTCCTGCCGGCTCGGTCCGGGCATCAACGCCACCACGTAATGATTGGTCAGCTTCTTCTCGGCAAAAATCTTCGCCTCGCCCGCGGGATCGACCGGGTCATACACGCGCGTCGCGCCCGTCGGTTTCCACGCCCCGCAGGCCTTCCCCAGCGCGTCGACGCACGGGTCGAAGTCCACGTTCCCGGCCAGTGACACGACGATGTTGTCCGGGCTGTAGCGGTGCTTGAAATACGCGGCCATGTCGTCCCGCTTCAACGCGCCGATCGTTTCGGTTGTCCCGAGGATGCGCATGCCCAGCGGGTGCCGGCCGAAGTAGTTCTCCATCGCCCGCTCGTAGCTGGAGAAGAACGGCTGGTCGTTGTACATGCCGATCTCTTCGAGGATGACGTTCTTCTCCATGTCGAAGTCGTCACCGCGCAGCGTCGGCCGCAGGATGTCGGCGAGGATGTCGATCGCGTCGGGGATGTACTCGGGCAGCACCTGCGCGAAGTAGCAGGTCGTCTCCTGGCTGGTCGACGCGTTGTAGTTGGCGCCGATCCGGTCGAAGTCACGGTTGACGTCGTCGGCGGTGCGTCTTTCGGTACCCTTGAACATCATGTGTTCGAGAAAGTGGCTGACGCCCATGGCCGCCGGGTCCTCGTCGCGCGTGCCGACCTTGACGAGAAACCCCACCGCGGCCGTGTGAGCCCGGGGATTCGGCTCGGCAATGATCGTCAGCCCGTTATCCAGTTGTGTGTGCTTGAAGTCCATGGGCGGATCATTCGTCATTCTGAAGGCGTTATTCCGAAGCCAAAGGCTTCGGCCCGATGTTCACGGTCGTCGCTTCGCCCAGCGGGTGGGCCGCGAGGTAGTCGTTGAGTTTGCTCAGCGTGACCCGGTCGATGTCGTCGGCGAGTTCGTCGAGGCTGCGGGGGCGGCCGAGGAGGAACTGGTCACCGGCGATGGCGGCGGCGCGGGCCGAGGTCGATTCGCCCTGCATGACCAGGCGCGACTTCAACCCGGCGACGGCCCGCTGGCATTCATCGTCGTCGATGCCTGCGGACAGGCGCTGCATCTCCTGGTCCAGCACGGCGAGCGTCTCGGCGGCGCGCTCGACGGTCGTGCCCGCGTAGGCCACGACCACGCCGAACGGCCCGACGGTCTGGTACCCGGCGGTGACGGCGTAGCACAGGCCACGCTTCTCGCGGACCTCGGTGAACAGCCGCGCGCTCATCCCGCCGCTCAACGCCGCGACGCCCACCCGCAACGTCATCGCGTCGGGATCCGATTCCGGCGGCGCGTCGTAGGCCAGGCCGATGTGTTGTTGGGCCGACTCGGCATGAACGTGGCTGGCGGCGCGTGACGGCAAGGCCCCGGCCCGCACGGGCGCGGGCGCGCCCGACCAGCCTTCGACCCACTGACCGATCACGTCAATCACCTTCCGGGGGTCGACCTTGCCGGCGATGCCGAGGATCGCGCCGCCGGGGGCGAACATCGACCGGGCATACGCGCGCACCTGCTCGCCGGTCATGGCCTCGAGCTGCTCGCGGCGGCCGAGCGTGGAGCGGCCCAGCGGCTCGGGCAGGTGCGCCCGGCGCAGCTCGATCATCACCTTGCGCTGGGGTTCGTCTTCGAGCGCGTCGATGGCCTGGATGGCCAGGTCGCGCGACGGGCCGAACGATGTTTCATCCAGCCGGGGATGCATCGCCATGTCGAGGATCAGCGGCAGCGCCGCATCGAGTCGATCCCCGAGCATCATCGCGCCCAGTCGCAGGTGATGGGCGGTGACCGCCGAGTCGCGCTTGACGCCGAGCTGGTCGAGGGCCTCGCTGTGTTGCCGGGCGTCGCGATCGCCGGCGCCGCGGAAGATCCACTCGCTCAACAGCGAAGCGGCGCCCTGCAGTCCGTCGGGCTCGGCCCCCGCGCCGGCCGGCAGCAGCAGCGTCATCCCCACGGATTCAACGTCGGCGATCGGCTCGACCAGCAGCGTCAGGCCATTGGTGTACGTGTGCGAACGGATACTCATGGTGATGTTGACTGATTGCCGGCGATTGGTGAAGAGCCGGGCTGCCTTAGATTTCGACGTATTCCATGTCGCTGGTGCGTGTATCGTGAGCCGGGGGCAGGTACAGGTCTTCGATGAACGGCTCGCCCATCTGTTCGCGGATGGCGGCGGCGTTGTAGAGGCCCGCCGGCTCGCCGGTCGCCGCGGCGACCAGGTCCATCGCGATCTGGGCCTCGCCTTTGGCCAGACCGATCGGCGGAATCGCCAGCTCGAACGCCTGCAGCCGATTGGCGTGGTTCTCGAACGTGCCTTCCTTCTCCGCCCACGTCGCGCCCGGCAGGACCACGTCGGCCTGCTCGGTGAGCTTGTTCGGCAGGATGTCGATCATGGCGGTGAACTTGCCCGCGACCGCCCGGGCCAGCTCGTCGGTCACCCACTGGCTCGGGTAGTTGCCGGTGAGGATGGCCGCATCGACGTCGTTCAGACGATTCACGAACGCCTCGTAATCCAGCACCTGGTCCTCGCCGACGACCAGCCCCGCCGCGCGCTTGACGCCGCGGGCGTTGGGCGCCTTCTCCGCCCGGATCGTGTATCCGCCGGGGAAGCTCTGGTCTTCGCCATGGACGGGCACCGGCCCGACGCCGACGATCGCGCCTTCGTCCAGCGTCCGCGCCGCCCGGGCGAGCAGGTAGGCGTCCTCGCAACCGAGCATCGGCGAGATCATCACCGCCAGCTTCTTGCCCGACAGCGACTCGACGATGCGGTCCAGCGCGTCGGTCCAACTGCACAGGTCATGGGCGCCCTGCCGCCGCAGGGTCGGCTCGGTGAAGCGGCGTTCGTCGTGGATGTGCTTGTGGCTGTAGCGAATCTCGTCGCTGATCCACCACTTGTTGATCTCGAGGTTGATGCGGGGCTTGATCCGCCAGACCTTGCCGTCGTTGTGGTCGAGGTAGATGTTGTCGCCGCTGCTGGTCAGGCCGTCGATGCTCGGCGCGCTGGTGAGGAACCAGACGCGCTGGGTCATGAGGAAGTCCTTGTCGAGCAGCGCGCCGACCGGGCAGATGTCCACCACGTTGCCCGACAGCGGGTTGTTCA
>CAYYPN010000195.1:0-6074 GCA_964473545.1 uncultured Planctomycetaceae bacterium | reverse complement strand
TGACGATTTCCGCCGTGCCTTCCTTGCCCTTCCAGACCCAGCCGGCGGGCGTGCCATTGTCGTCGGCAACGGTGAATTCACCGTTCGTGAAGAGGTTGTCATCCGCGTGGGCCGCCCGGGCGGTCAACGTCGCGGTGAGAATCACGCAGGTGAACAGAACACAGAAGCAGCGGTAAAGCATAAAGACCTCCAAGGGGATGCGGGTCGTTAACAAGTGTCGAATAAGGCGGACTACTTTCGCACGTGACTGGACGCGGTGTTCGGTCGCATGTTGTGGTTGAGCACCTCGCCCCTGCGGCGCGACTCGGCGTGGACGTCGGCGAAGACCATGTTCATCAGCCATTCACCGTTGGGGTCGGCGCCGGCCGCGCCGGCTTCACGCCAGCGTGGGTCGTGCTTCGCGGGGTTGCTCAGGCCGTCCTCGTTCAATCCGGCGTTGATTGCTTGGAACAGATCATCGGCGCTCGGGTTATAGCTGGTGCCCCAGTGACTGCCGCTGTCGATGCCCTTGGCCCAGGGATGGGCGTCACCGGCGGTCGGGGTCGACCGCCACTGGGCGCCGTCCATGAAGGTGATGACCTGGGCGTCGCGCCCGATGTCATTGATGCGGATGTTGTCGGCGCCGCCATGTTGCTGGTCGGAGTCGATGCCGCGCATCACGCCGGGGTTTGACGTGTAGTGATTGCCGAAGTCGCGTGTGGCATTGGCGCACTGCCAGGCTTTGCCCCAGCCCTCCGAGGCGTTGCCGCCGCCGGGCACATACTCGGGCAGGACATTGCGCCAGGCGGTATGGCCGTACTTGGGTCCTTCGCCGCGTGGAAGCACACCGCCGTTCTCCTCGGCATACAACTGCAGCGCCATGCCGATCTGCCGCTGATTGGACAGGCAACTGACCATGCGGGCGATCAGCCGTGCCTTCTCCATCGCCGGCAGCAGGATCGAAAGCAGCAGCGCGATGATCGCCACCACCACCAGCAGCTCCACAAGGGTGAACGCACGACGCGACACGTCTGGCAACTCCTTTCACAGCCCCGGATGGATGAACCTATCCTGGGCAAACTCCCGGCATAGGCATCCTGCGGACAAATTGCCGGGCTGTCAGAACACCACACAGCTTCAACGACGGCGCTTATGCATCATCAGCACACCGCCGAGACCCAGCAGGGCCAGCGATGCCGGCTCGGGCACGGCGATGATCGCCAGAGAGAAGTCACGCGATCCGTCGGTGAAGGTGATGTCACCGCCGGAGTCATAGGCCCTGCCGTCGCTGTAGATGTCCTGGCCGCGCCGCCAGTCGACGATGCCGCCTTCGTCGGTCTGGCCGTCGGGATCTTCGAGGATCAGCGCGTAGCCGGCCGTGCCCGATGAGGCGTTGAGCATCACCTGGTCGTTGCCGTCGAAGTTCATCTCCATGACGGTTTTGCCGGTGTTGGCGCTGAACGTGTAGCTCAGGCCGCTGAACAGGTCCGAGCCCGTCGTGGTAAGCGACCCGGAGTTGACATCGGTGACGGCGAAGAGTCTGACGTTGAAGGCCTTGTTGTTCTGACCGTCATCAATCTCGATGAACAGTTTGTCGAGGGTGAACGTGCTGTCGACCTGGAAGGTCTGGGCCAGTTCGGTTTCCGCCGCCGCGTTTTTGCCCAGCACGTCGGCAAAATCGGTGTCCGACGGACCGGCGACGTAAACAGCCGACTCGCCGCTCGTGGGGAAGGTCGCTCCGAGATTTACGGTCATTCCGGCGTATGCCGCCACGCTGCCGGCCAACACGATCACCACGCCAATGGTCACGTTCGATTGATTCATGGTTCTTTCCTCCGATTCAAAAGGGGTTTGTGTAGCTACTACTTCTCTCGACTCTTGGCCGTGGATCCCGCGATCCACTGGCTGGATATCAATACGCTTGGGCAGTCGGCCGGGGCCTGGTTCAACGCCGCGAACATCAGTTGCGCCGCGGCGACGCCCATCTCGTAACGGTCGAAACTCACCCGGGCCAGGCTCGGCCACAGGCGATCGAGTTGCTTCATGTCGTCGCAACTGATCAGTCCGTAGTCCCGCCCGGGGATCAGGCCCGCTTCCTCGCCCATGCTGCGCATGGCGTGGGCCTGGTAAATGCTGTTGCAGATGATCAGGTGATCGGGCGCTAGCCGATCGATCAGGCGGCGTCGGGCTTCGATGTCTTCGGGGGTCGGTTCGCCGACTTCAATCAGTTCGATGCCCGCCGCGGCCAGCGTGCGACGGACCGCGTCGCGCCGCTCGGTGAAACTGAAGTGCACCGCGTGCTCCGTGCGATAGCCCAGGAACGTGATGTCGCGATAGCCCATCGCCAGCGCCTGCTCGGCGGCGAGGCGGCCGGCCTGGGCCTCGTCTCGTCGCACGCAGCACACGTCACGCCAGACGTTCGAGTCGCACCACATGCACGTGGGGATCAACTCCTCCAGCCGGCGTTCGACTTCCGGGGGCATCGAGTCCAGCACGATCATGCCGTCGAGCATGTGCTCCTGGAACACGCGGCTGTTGCGGGCCAGGTCGCTCTTGACGTCGTCGATGCGGGTCAGCGCGGCGACGTAGCCCTGGCCCTGCAAACCTTCGTTGATGCCGAGGATGGTCTCGTACGCCAGCGGATGGGTGAAACGATTGCCGGGGTTGTTGGGCACGAGCACGCCGATCTGGCGGGTCTTGCGGTTGCGCATGGCGCGGGCGGCGGCATGGGGTCGATAGTTCAGACGCGCAGCGATGTCCTCGATCTGGCGGGCGCGGTCGGTGCTGATGCGACCCTGGCGGGCTTTGCCGTTGAGCACCATCGAGACGGTGTAAACCGAAACGTCGGCGGCTTCCGCGATTTCCCGTAACGTGGCCATGGATGCGTCCGCTCACAAAATGCCCGGCGGCCCCGGAAGTGCTGAACGCGGTTCGCCGCGACCTTACCCCGGCCGCGACGCCCCGCCTTGCCCTCAACGTTTATTCACCGGAGCAAAACGTTTAGGCAGCGGCTACAAATTACACCATGATCCGGGGGCTGTCAAGGAAAAGGTTCAGCTTTTTATGGGCGGGTGGGGCGCGATTGCGGCGCGGCGTAGAACCCCGGAACCCGGCTCTTCGCTGCGCTCAGAACCGGCTTGACGCCAATACCATCGCTAAGCCCTTCCCTTACTCCGGCAACGCCAGGTGTTCGATGTAGTTCATCTCGAACTCCGGCTCGAGGTTCAGTTCGACCACGTCGATCCGCTCGGCGATGCGGGTCATCTCGTCCAGCGTCGTCCGGTCGAGCAACCCGAGGTACGCCCCGGCGAGGGCGCTGTTGCCGACCGCTTCGACCTGGGCCGGGTCGAACCCCGGCAGCAGGCCGCTGCCGACCGCGCTGGCCGGTCGGATGTGGCGGCCGAACCCGCCGGCGAGGTAGACCTTGTCGACGTGGTCGGGTTTGATGTCGAGTCTGGCCAGCAGGCTGACGATGCCCGCGGCGATGGCGGCCTTGGCCTGGAGCAGCAGGGCGATGTCGACCTCGCTGACCCCGATGGCCCGGCCGTTGGATTGGGCGAGCAGCAGTTGCCGTCTGCCGCAGTCATCGGTGATGGCCGGGTGTTCGCGGTGGAAGCGGCCGGCGTGGTTGAGCAGCCTGACCTTGCGGGCGTTGGCCAGGAAGTCCAGGTACGCCGACCCGCAGACGCCGATGGCGTCGCCGTTGCCGATCGTGTCGATGGTGATGTCCAGGGTTTCGGGTGCGAAGTCGACGTGTTCGATCGCGCCGTCGGCGGCGCGCATGCCGGCGGAGAGTCGCGCGCCTTCGAACGCCGGGCCCGCCGCGGTGGCGCAGCCGACGAGCTGGTCGCCGTGCTTGAGGATGATTTCGCCGTTGGTGCCAACGTCGACGAGCAGCGTCGTCGCCGCATCGTAAGCCTGCCCGGTGGCCAGGCAGCCGGCGACGAGGTCGGCCCCGACGTAGGCCGCGGCCCCCGGAATCAGGTGCATTTCGGCATCACCCGGCAGGCCCAGGTCGCCGGCCGCATGCACGCGATGGTCGAGGAACGCCGCGGTGAACGGCGCGATGCCCATCGGCGCAGGGTCGATTCCCGCCAGCAGGTGCAGCATCGTCGTGTTCGCCGCGACGGTGTAACTGACCAGGTCGTCCGCGTTGACGTTCGCCTTGGCCAGCGCCTCGGTGACCAGCGGCACGAGCGTGTCGGCGACGATCGCCCGCTGCAATTCGGCCAGCGATCCGGGGCAGAGGTTGATGCGGGTCAGCACGTCGTCGCCGAGATTCATCTGCTGGTTGAACATCGCATGACGGGCCAGCACGCGCCCGCCTTTCAGATCGACCAGCAGGACGGCCACCGTCGTCGTGCCGATGTCGACGGCCATGCCCAGTGGTCGCGCCACATGCTTCCGGGCGTCGGGTATCAGCGGGTCGTCGGCCCAGGGCACGCGCAGCTTGAAGTTGCTGACGACCTGCGGCTGGTGGGCGAGCAGCGAACGGCGCGGAATGCGGAAGGTGGCTTGCGGCTTGAGGTTGGCGAGATTTCCGGGGGTCAGTTCGCAGGCGCGCAGTTGTTCGACGGACCCGTCTTCGCGGACCTGTTCGATGATGCAGCCGTCGCACAGGCTTTTGCCGCCGCAACGGGTGTTCAACGCCAGGCCCTCGCGGCGGAGGATCTTCGTCAGCCGCTGGTCGGCGTCGTCGGGTTGGAAGCGAATCGTGCGCGTTTCGCCGCGCACCTCCACGTCAAGCTTTTCGGGCATCACATGCCTCGATCACCCGCTCGTCGGCGGTTACGCGAATGGTTTGTCCCGGTTGCATGACGACGAAACGTTCGTCGTCCCAGCGCCCTTCCAGCAGCGCCTTGACCAGGTCCGGGTCGCCCTGTTGCCGATCGTACCCCCAACCCAGCCAGTCGGCGCAGTCCCGGGTGAACTGGCGATCGGCGTCGGTCGCGCCGATGGTCAGGTCCACGTAGGTCGCCCGGTTGTAATTTTTGAACCACGCCTGCTCGTGCTCCATGAGGAACTCGGCATTATCCTCGCCATACTCGGCGGCGTAGCGGTCGCGGAGCTTCTGGTACCGCTCGGGCCCGGGCATGAGGGCGTGACGATTCCAGCCGGGCGAGTACCAGTAGGTGCCGGGGTTGTCGGCGACGTATTCGGCGTAGCGATCCTTGCAGCCGAGCAGGAGGGTGATACAGTCGTGGGCCCGTGCGACGACGAGTTTGGCGCGGCGGGTGGTGACGCCTTCGATGCCGCGCGAGCACACGCCGTAGCCCAGCACGATCGCCTCGACGGTTGGAAACGCAGCCTCGACGGCGTCGACGGCGGCCTGGAGCTGGTCGCGGAGTTTGTCCGGCTCGTCGTGCAGGCCCTGCTCGAGTTTTTCGACGTGGACGATATGGCCCTGGTCCTGTGCGAAATGCTCGATTTCATGCTCGAGCACGGCACAGGTGATGACCGCCAGTTTCGGCCGAGCAGGGGCGGAATCGGTTGGGGTGTGGGTGATCATTGCGGTGTCTTACTTAGCCTTGATCCGCGTGTTAAGTCAAGGCATAAGCAGGAAATGAGAAGAATATGACAATCCTGTACAAGATTTTGGCCGTTTCATCCATGTATTTTGGATAGAGATAGGCTACTTTGTTGGCATCCCCATTTTGGAGGTACATGCTGTGAGCGACTATCCGCAACTGACCGAAGCGATCAAGACCGGCAACCGCAAGCTGGCGGTGGAGCAGACCGAGGCGGCGCTGGCCGACGGGGCGGGCCCGCAGGCGGTGCTCGATTCGCTGGTCGAGGGTATGGACGACGTGGGCCGACGTTTCAAGGCCAACGAGATCTTCGTGCCCGAGGTGCTCATCGCCGCCCGCGCGATGAAGGAGTCCATGGCCGTGCTCGAGCCCAAGCTGGTCGAAGCCGGCATCAAGCCCGCGTGCACCGCGGTGCTCGGCACCGTCCAGGGCGACCTGCACGACATCGGCAAGAACCTGGTGGCGATGATGTGGAAGGGCGCGAACTTCGGCGTGATCGACCTGGGCACGAACGTCACGCCCGAGAAGTTCGTCGAAGCCGCCAAGGAACACGGCGCGAAGGTCGTC
>CAYYPN010000194.1:0-6080 GCA_964473545.1 uncultured Planctomycetaceae bacterium | reverse complement strand
AGGCAGTCGGCCTGCCAGAGATCGGCCAGGTCGGTGATCTGGTTGCCGCTGATGCCGCGGTTGTAAATGGTCAGGTCATCGGCGGGCCGGCGACGGCGCAGGGTCGCGGCGGCGTGGAACGCATAGCCTCGCCCCAGCGCATCGGGGAAGTTCGCCTGCGTGTTCGCGCGGCTGCGGCCGGCGTCGGTAATCGAATCGCCCTGGAACAGGATCACGTCGTCGGGTTGGATCATGGTGAGCACTGCCTTGTGGTGGGAGCGGGCCTTTATGGCCGACGCGCCCGCATCCGTCAAGGCACAGCCGGATCAGCGGCCCAGGTACCGCGCACAAGCCGCCCGCGCCGCGGCGACGTCGCCGGCGCCCTGCACGATGGCCCGACCATCGGCGAACACGCTCAACGTCACCGTGCGCCCCTGGAACGGCAGGCCGGCGCGGAGCATGAAGGCGTTGGACGTGACCTCGCCCAGCGCACGCAGACGCTCGGCCAACGCGGCCAGGTCCGGCCGCGCCGAGGGGGCGGGAAACTGCACGGCATCGCGCCCGCACAACGCCACGGTGTCATGCCCGCGTGTGCCGTCGAGGTAGTCGAAGCGGCGCCGGGCACAACAGGGGCATTGCTCGTCGCGGGCCGCGTGCATATCCGTCGCATGCTGCTCATTCGCCCACACATCCAACGACCCCATGCGACGATCCACCCGGTCATACCGGCCGAGCAGACACTTGATCGTCTGTGTTGCCTCGTGCAGGGCGACGATGCCCGCCAGCGGCCCGAGCACACCGACCGTATCACAGGTTTCACCGACATCGGACGGTTCACCGCCGAGCAGACATCGCAGGCAAGGCGTCGCGCCGCCGGCCTGCTCCCATGGCGTATCGCCGCCGGGTGTCGCCGGCAGGATGGTCATCCATGTGCCGGTGGTGCCGACCGCGCCGCCATAGACATAAGGCACGCCCCGCTCGACCGCCAGGTCGTTCAGCAACAGCCGCGTCGAGAAGTTGTCCGTGCCATCGACCAGCACGTCGACGCGCTCGGCCAGTTGGCGGGCATTGGCGCCGGTGAAGTCGGCGATGTGCGTCTCCAGCGTGACGTCGGCGTTGACCTCGGCCAGTCGTCGGCGGGCGGCCTCGGCCTTGGGCAGCATGGCGCGAGCGTCGGCCTCGGTGAACAGCACCTGGCGATGCAGGTTCGTCCGCTCGACCACGTCACGGTCCACGATGGTCAGCCGTCCCACGCCCGCACGGACCAGCGCATCGGCGATCACCGAGCCCAGCGCCCCGCAACCGACCAGCAGCACATGCCCGGCAGACGTTGCTGGCCGGCTTCGCCCCATTCGGGCAGGAGCATCTGTCGCTGGTATCGGTCGAGCGAGCACATGAGTCAGCAGCTACTTATCCTTGGGCGGCTCGCGACCCATCAGGTACGCCTGGGCCTCTTCCACCAGTTTCGGACTCATCCTCACCTTGGTGCGAACCAGGCTGAACGGCCCGTTGCCCGACCACTTGATGTCGCCGATGACGGTGGTTTCGTGGCGTGCCGCCTGGTTCAACCGCCGCACCAACTCACGCCTCAATGCGGTGCTCAGCGTCGGATCCTCACGCACCGAAGCGCACACGCCGACGACCCGCCTGGCGTAGCGGTAGCTTTCCGGATCGCCCGCGGCAAGCTGCCGCTCCAGGCTGGCGATGTGGGCGAAGACCTTCATGGCGTTGGCCTCGGGCACGCGACCGATGATCGCGTTGTGATACGCCTCGACGCCGTGGTTCCACTGGCGCAGTTGCTCTCGGTTCTTGGCGAACTGATCGACGAGTTGGCGGACGTTGTCCTGCTCGGCCGGCGTTGGGGTGCGATTGTCATAGCGGCTCAACATGCCGGCGATGCGGCGATCGGGTTGGCCCATCGCCGTCCATGCGGGCAGGCCGTCGATGACGCGGATCAGGTCGCGCGGCGACAGCTCCGACCACGGCAGGCCGTAGCTGAGCAGTTGCCACTTGATGTAGCCGTCGACCGCCGGTTGCGGATCCAGCCGCGAGGACAGCGCCTTGAGCAGATCGTCGCTGTCCACGGTCGTACCCGAGGTTTCGGCGTAGTTGGACGCATCACGGGCAAACGGCCCGCCGACTTCGAGGGTCTTGTGCGCCTCGGCGGCCAGTTCCCTGACCGCGTCACGAACTGCGATGGTTTTGGCCTGGTCCCCGGCGGCAGCATTGTCCGCCGGCGCATCCTCGGCCTGCACCGGGACGATCAAGGCCAACGCGATCAACAGGCACAGCCGGATGTGGCGAGTGATGTTCATGGTGTGGTTCATGATATCGTCGCCGAGCCCGTCGGACACGACAAGGCCCCGGCGCGGGGCCGGGGCCTTGGACAGTTGCGGGGAATGCGGCGTTTGACTCGGGCGGATTACCAGGCGAAGTGGGCGAACGCCTTGTTGGCGTCGGCCATGCGGTGCGTCTGGTCGCGGGTGTTCATGGCCTTGCCCTCACCGTTGGACGCATCGAACAGCTCGCGGGCCAGGCGATGGGCCATGGGCTTGCCCTTTTCGCTGCGGGCAGAGGTGATGATCCAGCGGAAGGCCAGTGACTGCTGACGACGACGGTTGACCTGCATCGGCACCTGGTAGTTGGCGCCGCCGACACGCTTGGACCGCACTTCGACGCGCGGCTTGACGTTGTCAATCGCCTGGCGAAACACTTCGATCGCTTCCGGATCGCCCTTGGTCCGCTCCTGGATCAGGTCCAGCGCCCCGTACACCACGCGCTGGGCGACGGACTTCTTGCCGTCATGCATGATGCAGTTGATGAAGCGGCTGAGGACTTTGTCGTTGTAACGGGGATCGCCGCGCAGTTGAGCTTCGGCTTTGGTGATGCGTCCGGCCATGTGAATCTCCTGTGGCTCGTCTGTCCCGATGGGACTGTTCGTTCACCGTCAACTCCGGCCAGGAGGTTGACGATTACTTGCCGTTATGTGAACGCGTCTATCTTCGATCGACCGCTGAGCGAATCTTACTTGCCGGCCTTGGCGCCGTATTTGCTGCGGCCCTTCTTGCGGCCGTCGACGCCGAGGGTGTCCAACGACCCGCGGACGATGTGGTAACGCACGCCGGGAAGGTCACGCACACGGCCACCACGCACGAGCACGATCGAGTGTTCCTGCAGGTTGTGGCCTTCGCCGCCGATGTAGGCGGTGACTTCCTTGCCGTTGCTCAGGCGCACACGGGCGACCTTGCGCAGCGCGGAGTTGGGCTTCTTGGGCGTGACGGTGCGCACATTCAGGCACACGCCCCGCTTCTGCGGGCAGGCGCCCAGGTCGCGCACCTTGCTCTTGCGCTTCTGCTGGGCGCGGGGTTTACGGACCAGTTGGTTGATCGTCGGCATAGTGCAACCTTCTTCGTCAAAACGAGCCGAGCAGTGTAACCAACCCCGTCTCACGGTTCAAGAGCGGGCACAACCGAATCTCCCACGGGCAAATTCCGGGGGCCGGGGGGTCCCCCCCTCACCGCCGCGCGCGCCGCGGCGGCCTGATACCGGGATCGGTAACCTCGCGTACGTGCGAGGGTTGCCGATAGCCTTGCCGCAATAAGCCGGACTCGCAGCCGCCGATCCGGGGTGACAAAATCGTGTCAGGCCTGACATCGGCAAATTGATCGTATCCATTGTGACATCATCGGCTTACCGGTTTTTTCGCTCATCTCCGTCATGTCAGGTTTGCCAATGTTCCCGATGTCGACACGACGGGTTGGGGTCGTAGAATCCCGACATGAGCATCGAACCCCCGGAACCCCCGGAACCCCCGACCCGTGAGCCGCCCGATTCGCCGGGACGCCCGATCACGCCCGCCGGCCGCAGCGACCGCAGCCCCCGCAAGGGGGTCGGCATTCTGGTGCTGTGTGCCGTGGTGATCGTGTTCGGCGGGCTGGCTTACGTGATGTCGCTGCCGATGCCTTTGGGCGACCGGTCGCAGCGTGTCGCCACCGAAGTCCGGTTGAAGTCGCTGGTGGTCGCGGCGGAAAGTTACCACCAGGTCTTTGAGCGGTACCCGCCGCTGCAGGATGCGAACTCCCTCAAGTTGTTGCACGAACCGTTGACCACCGACACCGGCCGGACCCACGATGCCCTGGTCACCGCCCCATCGGATGAGTTGAACGACGCCGGCCAGTGGGTCGACGCGTGGGGTCAAACCTTTCAAGCCGAGCCCAATCCCTCCGACGCCCCACCGCCGGGCGCGGGCGGGCGCATCATCAGCGCCGGGCCGGATGGACAATTCGGCAGCGACGATGACCTGAGCGCCGCCTATGGGCGCGCGGGGCAGTAGCCTCGGGGGATCCCCACCAGGGAATCCCGGCCAAGGTCCTTCGGGCATTCTGGCGATCCCCACCAAGGCCTGTGGCCATGGTGGGGCTTGGGGGTCAGTTGTGGGTGATGACGTAGATCGCGTCGGTGGCCCGGAGGTTGGGCAGCCAGTGCAGTTTGCGTTCGGAGCGGTAGTCCATGGCGATGCGCGTTTCGATGGTCACGCCCTCGGCTTTGCACCAGTCCTCGAAGTCCTTCATCGACAGGTGGTGCAGGTTGGGCGTGTCCGTCCAGCGGAACGGGAGGTTGCGGCTGACGGGGACGCGACCAAACCACGCGAGCTTGTGGCGGTTCTGCCAGTAACCGAAGTTGGGGAACGTGATGATGCATCGTCGGCCGATGCGCAGCAGTTCGCGGAGGACAACCGCGGGGTGGCGTACGACCTGCAACGTACGGCTGAGCAGGACGACGTCGAACGACTTGTCGCCGATGAAGCGCAGCGGGCGGTCGAGGTCGGCCTGGATGGCGGGCACGCCGTTCTCGATCGCCTGGACGATGCGTTCGGGGTCGACATCGAGTCCCTGCACGTGTTCGGCGCCGCGGGCCCGCAGGTGCGAACAGAACACGCCGTCGCCGCAACCGAGGTCCAGCACGCTCTCGCCGGCGTCGACCAGGGCGTCGATGCGTTCGAGGTCGAGGCGGCGTTTTTCGTCGTCGTTAATGTCGCCGTCGTGCATGCGGTCGAGCTGCTGTTGTCCGCCGTCGCACTCGGCCTGGAGGCGTTCGAGGAATCCGCTGACCGCGCGCTGCTGCAACGGGTTGGGCAGCAGGAAAGCGTCATGCCCGTAGTGGCTGGGGATGTCGACGTAAGTGCAGGGCCGACCGGCGTTGACCAGGCTCGAAACGATGACCATCGACTCGGCGGCGGTGAACAGCCAGTCGTCGGAGAAGCTGACGAGCATGAAGCGGGCCCTGGCTTGTGACAGTGCGGCATCGACACCCCCGCGTTTGTGGCCGAGGTCGAACAGGTCCATGGCCCGCGTGAGGTAGAGGTAGCTGTTGGCGTCGAACTGGTCGACGAACTGGCGTGACTTGTAGTCGAGGTAGGTTTCGACGGAGAACTGGCTGGCCAGGTCGTAGCGGAGTTCGCCGCCGTGTCGGAGGGTACGGCCGAACTTCTCGCGCATCTTCTCGTCGGAGAGGAAGGTGATGTGTCCGAGCATGCGTGCGATGGCCAGGCCGACGCGGGGGGCGTCGTTGTGCTCGGCGTAGCGGCCGTCGTGGAAGGCCGGGTCGGTGCGGATGGCGTGCCGTCCGACGGAGTCGAAGGCCAGGGCCTGGGGGCCGAGGCTGGGCGTGGTGGCGATGGGGATCGCGCCATAGACGCGGTCGGGATAGCGGACGGTCCATTCGAGGACCTGCATGCCGCCCATCGATCCGCCAAGGATGCACAGCAGGCGATCGATGCCCAGGTGGTCGACGAGGCGGCGTTGGACCTCGACCATGTCGCCGATGGTGATGACGGGGAAGTCGGGGCCCCAGGGTCTGCCGGTGTCGGGATTGATCGAGGCCGGCCCGGTCGTGCCGCGGCAGCCGCCGAGGAGGTTGGAGCAGATGACGAAGTACCGGTCGGTGTCGACGGGTTTGCCGGGCCCGACGTACAGGTCCCACCACCCGGGCTTGGTCTCGGGGTCGTTGGGGTCTTCGCCGGGGCGGTAGCCGGCCACGTGGGCGTCGCCGGTCCACGCGTGGCAGATGAGCACGGCATTGGACCTGGCCGCGTTGAGCGT
>CAYYPN010000193.1:0-6097 GCA_964473545.1 uncultured Planctomycetaceae bacterium | reverse complement strand
GGGCCGGAGGAGTTGCCGATCAGCTCGACCGCCGCGTCCTCGTCGCCCACGGTCGGGGCCGGGATCAGGTCGATGCCCGCCGGGGCGTCGACGCCCACCGTGTCGTTGAACACGGTCTGGCCGGTGCCCGAGTCGAGAATCAGGTTGCTCGAACCGTCGACGGTGTCACGGAAGACGATATGTCCGCCCGTCGCCGAGCCGGTGTTCAGCGTCAGGTCGTCGATCAGTCGCGTGGGCGACTCGAACACGATCTGGTCGCTGGAGGTATTGATCGTGCCGGTGATGGCGTTGATCGCCGAGTCGGCCACCGAGTTGTCGATCTGGCGGAACGAGCCGGCCAGACCCAGGGTCACCGCCTGGTCGTTGATGATGAAGCTGCCGCCGGTACCGGCCACGCCGGTGCCTTCGTTGCGGACCGTCAGCGAACCGCCGCCGGTGGTGGTGATGTTGCCGCCGACAATGATGTGGCCCTGCGAACGGAACTCGATGTTGTTGTCGCGGCTGATGCCGGTCTGGCGACCGACGATGATACCGATGTTGTCATTGGCCGGGTCGCCGGCGTGAACGAACGCCGCGTCGGGCGTGCCGCTGTCGGTGCCGCTGACGCCGGCGATCTCGCCGAGCGTATCCTGCGTGGACTCGGTGGCGATCTCGCCGCTGTCGTCCATGATTTCGCCGATGATCAGCCACTCGCTGATGATGCGGTCGAGGGCCGCGTCCGAGAGGTCCAGATCGATGTCCGGGCCGCTGGAGTTGTAGCCGATGATCGCCTGCGGATCGCGGGCGCGGATCTGCGCGGTGGTGCCGATGACGTTGATGTCCTTGGACGTATTGATGTTCAGCGTGTTGATGGTGAACAGGACCGGCTGGCCCGTGCCCGAGGTGGTCGGGTCGGTTTCGACATCGCCGTCGAGCGTGAGCGTCTCGGTCGTGATGTCCATGCCGTAGTTGATCTGGGCGCCGGTCTCGTCGGTCTTGTCGACGTTGATGACATCGAGCGCCGCGCCGAAGATCGCCGTGCCGATCGCCGCGTCGTCCGCGGTCGTGTAGTTGCCGTTGATCGTCACGTCGTCATCGAAATCGGTCAGGCCGTCGACCGCGTCGCCGAAGTCGGCGATGCTGGCGGCGGTGTCCTGGATGAACGAGTCGCTTTCCCAGGTGCCCTGGGCGTTGAACGTGCCGACCCGGTTGATCACGACCACGTCGCCGAGGGCGTTGGTGTTGCCGACGTTGCCCTGGAAGGTGATGTTCGAGCCGTGGCCGGCGTCAAGGACGAGGTTGGCCGCGGCCACACCGTCGCCGTTGGTCGTGCCGGTGATGGTGATGTCATTGCTCACCGTGGCCGGGTCGAACGCCCCGCCGTCCCACGTGGTGGCGAACAGGACGTTGTCGATTTCGATGATGACGTTATCGCTGATGGTCAGCGGGGTGCCCATGCGGATTTCGTGAGCCGCGATGTGCGTCGTCGCACCGGGGCCGTCGAAGATCGTCGCCAGCGACCCGGTGTCGTTGACCTCGAAATCGCTGTCGGTGATGAAGATCGCACCGGCGCCGACCGGGGCCTGCAGCGTCACCGCGTGGGCGAAGCTGAAGGTGCTGTCCACCGCGCCTTGATCGACGGTGATGGTGTGCTCGCCGGCGGCCTGGCCGATGGTGATGCGATCGAAACCGTTGCCCGAGCCGTCTTCGAGGTTGTCGATTTTCGCCTGGGTCAGGTGGGTGTCATCGCCGGCACGATCGGCGCCCAGGCCGATCGATGCGCCGATGGTACTGGGCTGGATGAACACTTCCGCACCGGCATCGCCGTCATCGTCGCCGAGGACCAGGCCGCCGATCTCGATGCCGTCGCCCTGGAGGGTGACGTCGCCGCCGGCGCCGCCGTCCACGTCGGTGTAGACCGTGCCGGTGAAGTTGAACACACCGGCGCCGGGCGCGTCGGCGTCGTTGATCTCGAGGTTGTCGGTGGTGCCGTCGCCGTCGGCGTCGCCGTCGTCATCCGCGCCGGTCATGCTGTCGCCGTCACTGTCGGCCAGGAGTTGGACCTCGCCGCCGGCGGTGCGGATCTTGTGGTTGACCACGATGTCGCCGGTGGCCGAGAGGATGAATGTGCCGCCATCGGTGTCGCGGTCGGCCGCCGTTGAATAGCTGCCGTCCAGGGCCAGGGCCAGCCCGCCGGCGCCGTTGTCATTGAGGCTATTGGCGCTGATCTCGACCTTGCGGTCGGCATCGACTACCGCCGGGTCGCCGTTCTGGCCGCCCAGACCTTCGGTGTAGTTCAGGTTGACCGTGTCGCCGACGATGTCGTTGATGTTGTCGTCGTTGCCGGCCACCTGCTCGAAGATGCCGCCGTCGCTGACGGTGACGGTGACATCGGCGGTGGTGCCGCCGGTCCGCACGCCGGGGTTGCCCAGCAGCAGGTCGCCGTCGCCGTTGACGCTCAGGGTGATGTCGTTGCCCAGCGCGTCGGTGACGCTCTGGACATCGGTCGCCAGCAGGTCGCCGTCGTTGCGGACGGTCACGGCGATCGAGCCGTCGGCCGTGTCGACATTGGTCAGGTTGACCGTGTCTTCTTCGCTGACGTTGATGTCACCCGCGGTGCCCGCGTGGGCTTCGAGGGTGTTGGCGGCGGTTTCGATCTGGGTCGTCCCGCCGATTTCGCCGCTGGTCGTGGTCAACGCGACCGCGTCACCCACGACGTCGTTGCCGGCGTCGTCGCCGCCGTCTTCGTTGATCGCGCCGGCCGCGGTGACGGTCACGTCGCCGTCGGTCGCGCCGGTGTTCGACCCGCCGACCTGCACGAGGTTCAGCGTCACGATGCCGTCGCCGTCGGTCGACAGGGTGATGTCGTTATCGTCGGCGTCGGTGGTGCTGACCACGCTGGTGGCGGTCAGGTCGTCATCGGAGTTGATGGTGATCGAGCCGTCGGCGGTGGACACGTCGTTGAGCGTGGTACCGTCGGCCGACTTCTCTTCGATCTCGATGTCGCCGGTGGCCGAGACGGTCGCGTCGATGCTGTCGCTGGCGACTTCCAGGGCCTCGGTGGCGCCGATGCCGCCCTGGGCGTCAAGGTCGATGTTGGTGGCGGTGATATCGACGGTCGTACCGCCGTCGGAAGACGCGTCGTTGATCGCGCCGGCCGCGGCCGAAAGCATCGCGTCATCCGTCCCCGCATCGACGTCGCCGACGTTGATGTTGCCGGCCGTCGCGGCCAGCGTGATGTCGTTGTCGCCGTCGCTGGTGTTGGACGTATCCACGTCGGTGGCCACGATCGTGCCGCCGGCCTGGATGTCGACCGAGCCGTCGTTGGTCGCCACGGTGTTGAGCGTCACGCCATCGTTTTCGACCAGTTCCACGTCACCGGCCGCCTGCGCGTCGATGTTCATCGTGGTCACGTCGGTTTCCAGCGCGGTGTCGGCGTCGGCGAGGTCGCCGCCGATGCGGCCCTGCGAAGTCAACGTCAGCGTCGTGCCGGTGATGTCGGTCACGGCGTCGTCGGCCGCGTCGAGGATCGTGCCGCCGGCGGTGATCGTCACCGCACCGGTCGACGTGACTGAGTCGATCTCGATCTCGTCGCTGTCGGTGATGTTGACCGAATCGGAGGCGATGACTTCGAGCGTGTCGACGTCGACGTCGAGGTCGTTGTCCGCCGCGGGGCCGGTGATGTCGCCGCCGGCGTTGAGGACGAGGGTGCCGGCCACAATGTTGTCGCCGGCGTCATCGGCGTCGGCGATATCGCCGCCGGTGATGAGCTGGACTTCGCTGTGCGTGCCGCCGGTGAAGTCGGCGTTGTCGGCGGTGATGTTGTCCGCGGACACGAAGCCGATGACCAGCGGATTGGCCCCGGCGCTGATTTCATCGAGTTCGGCATTGGTCAGGCTGAGCGTGCCCGCCCCGCCGCCGAGGCCGATCGTTTCCGTGCCGGTCGGGCGGATGAGCACGCCGCCGGGCCCGTCGACGCTGGCGCCGGCCACGACGTCGCCGATGGCCAACTGGTTGGTGAGGATCTGGACTTCGCCGGCGCCGGCGACGATGCCGGACGTGCTGGCCGAGCCCTGGGCCACCTGGTTGACGGTGGCGACGGCCAGTTCACTGCCGCCGCCGTTCTGCACGAAGATGCCGCCGGTGTTGGTCGTGGCCGCGAAGTCGGTGGCATTGAGCAGATCCAGCGGGTTGCCGGACGAACCGATGCCGCTGTCGGCCTCGACCCGCAGTTCGCCGCCGCCGAGCATGTTGATCCGACCGCCGTTGGGGATGATCGCCCCGCCGGCCAGCAGTTCGATATCCGCCGGGCCCGCCGACGCGTCGATCGACGTGATCGCCGGGTCCGTGCCGAGCGTGATGTCGTTCAGGGTCTGGACCGATACGCCGCCGGCGTCGGTGATGATCTGGCCGGCCGAGTTGTCGATGATGACGCTCGCATCGGCGTCGGTCAGGTCGTACACGAACAGGAAGTCCGAGTCCGTGCTGTCGACGTCCTGGATGCGGTTGAGCACGTTGGACGTGCCGACGATGCTGATGATGTCGCTGACGGTGAAGGGGAAGTCGACGCGCACGTTCGACTGGGCGTTCGGCAGGGTCACGTTGACCCGGCTGAACTGGTCGGTGTTGACGTCGATGTCGATGTCTTCGTTGTCGGCGGTCGAGGTGCTGACCAGGTCGAGCGTGCTGTCGCCCGAGCCGTCGCCGGAGATGTCCAGCGCGTTGGTCATGCCCATTTCCAGGGCGGTGAGGGTGACGTCGCCGTCGACGTTGATTTCGACCGTGGCGTCGCCGGGGCCGTCAATGCCCGCGGCGTTGTTGGTCAGCGTGGCGTTGCCGCCGCTGACGATGCCGGTCGTGCTGTTGGTGCTCAGGCCGGTTACCTGCACCAGGTCCATGTCCGCCCCGCCGGTCATGTTCAGCTCGATGTCGCCGCCGCCGGTGGATTCGGCCGCCACCTCGACGCTGTCGGCGGCGGGCTCGCCGACGATCTCGATCGCCCCGGTGCTGCCGACCGCAGCGCCCGCAGCCAGACGAAGCTGGCCGCCGGTGAACGTGTTGAAGTCGATGAGGCCGGCGTTATCGATGATGTCGTTGCCGGCGATGAGTTCGAGGATGACGTTGTTGGCCTGGATGTCGAACGCGTTGGCGCCGTTGCCGGTGCCCACGTTCAGGTCGCCGGCCGCCGTAAAGGTCGCGCTGGCGCCCAGCGTGACCGTGGCGTCGGCGATGTCCAGCGAGCCGGCCCCGTCGGTCAGTTCGTACACCACCTGCTGCGCGTTGTTGGTCGTGGTGACGGTGGTGACTTCCTGGTTGGCCCCGCCGGTCACGGTGATCACGTCCGCGCCGAGCAGGTCGATGGCGACGCTGCTGTCGGTGTCGGCGGTGGTCACGTCGACGCGGCTGAAGCCCGCGGTCGTCTGGGCCGCGAGCGTTTCGCCGGCCGTGCCCTGCTGATCGAGCGTCAGCGTGTCGGTGCCGACGCCGTCGCCGGCGATTTCGAGTTCGGTGTTCGAACCGATGCCCGCGGTGGCGGTGACGATGACGTCGGCCTGGCCGCTGATCTCGGCGGCGCCGTTGTCGCCGGTGCCGTCGACGGCGCCGGTGACGCTCAATTCGATGTCGCTGGTCGCGCCGGTCGACGTGACGGCGCCGTCCGCGAGGGTC
Organism: uncultured Planctomycetaceae bacterium; assembly: GCA_964473545.1. Classification (GTDB taxonomy): domain Bacteria; phylum Planctomycetota; class Phycisphaerae; order Phycisphaerales; family Zrk34; genus CAYWKS01. The sequence continues at coordinate 451 of CAYYPN010000193.1, read as the reverse complement.
AGGTCTTCATTGTTGTCGAGGAACACGCCGCCGTTGCCGCCGTCGGCGGTGAGGGCGGGCACGCTGGTTTCGAGCGGGTCGGCGCCGCTGCCGATGCCGGTGGCCGAGTCGAGGTCGGCCGAAGCGCCGTCGATGTTCACGCCCGCGCCGTCGCCGTCGACGATCGAGCCGCCTTCCGAGTCGACGCTGATCGCCGCATCGGTATCGCCGGTCGCCGAGAGCAGACCGTTGAGCGTCACATCGCCGCTGGTACCGGCGGTCACGTCAATGGTGGCCGCGTCGCCGCTGGTCGCGCCGCCGTCGGCTGACACGTCGTTGACGGCCACGGTTCCGTTGTTCGTGGCGATGGTGACCGCGCCGCCGTTCTGGTTGGCGCCGCCCGAGGCGTCGACCGTGCCGGCAAGGTTGATCGTGCCGGTGCCGGAGGGGTTGATGTCGATCGTGCCGCTGG
>CAYYPN010000192.1:0-6119 GCA_964473545.1 uncultured Planctomycetaceae bacterium | reverse complement strand
GGCTTGCTGTTCGATGATCGCCGGCTGATGCATCCGCCGGCCCAGGCATTGTCGGTCAGCACGCCGCAACGACCAACGCGACCGGCGTTGCGGCGGGGTCGAACACGCCAGCTTCACCAGCTTCGCTTCAACCCGGATGATCCTGACACGCAAGGCTACATGACGATGGTCACCAGCGGGCCGAGGACGCGGTATATCTCTCTGCCGGCGGCATGACCCACCTTTTTACATCGGGACGCCTATGCCCATCTGAGCAGTTAACGCCGAGTCGGATCAGGGCGTCTCGGCGGGCCATTCCAGGCGGATATTCTTAACTTGAATCCCTGAATCGGGCAGTTGGCCGCGATACTGCAGCGACAGCTCTTGCAGTTTGTCGAGATCGCCGCCGGGCAGTAGACGGGACAACGGCACCCTCACCTCTTGCCATGTTTCCGGCTGCTCATCCACGGCGGTTCCATTGGTGTATGGTGGCAAGGGAACGTATTTGCGGTTTTTGTTCTGATCGCCGTCGCTGAACACCAGTAGGACCTGCAGTTGTTGCCTCCCCTTGTGCTTGCCCCATTTGTCTTGCGAACCGTTTACTTCAAAAACGAGATGTCCCTGATTCGAAACTGAGTTCTCAGGCATTGTGAGGCCATGATCGGGCTTGATCGCTTTAAGTTTGCTACCACCCCACGACTTGGCGTCTTCACTCAGGGTCAGGCTCAGCACTGCCGCGTCTGCGCCATCTTCGTCAGGCGATTGCAGCTCGGGTTTGACCCCGTTCCAACCGACGAGCTTCCAGTTTTTCGGCAATCCGTCGTCCAGCAAGTTCAGCTTTTCGACAGCCTTGTTCTCGCCTTGCTCCGAGCCGGAAGCGAGTTCGGCGGTGATCGCCACGACGATCGGGATCGCTCCGCCTTCCGCGGAAACGACATCGATGGAGGTCACCGGATTGTCCGGGCTCGGATTCTCCCAGCGATGCACCCACAGCCCGCGGCCCTCGTCGTTGGTCCAGCCGACATGGGCGCTTTCTGCCTGCTTTATGCTCGGGCGATACCAGTCGGCGACTTCCTTGCCGACACGGATCGGAATCATGGTCTTCGAGCCGTCAGCACGATGGAGCACGTACTGGAAGGCGTCTCCACTCTTAAGCCAAGCGCTGGCGTGCAGGAAGAACAGTGAGTCGACCTGTTCATTGACCTGAATATCCTCCGCCCGTGCCGGCGCGTGGGGCAGGTGTTTGGGCGAGCGCAACACGATACAGGAACGGTATTCGTTGTGGTCCCAGCGAATGATGTCAAAGGGCACGCCGAGGAACCGGTGCCGCCCCCACTCCAGGTCCCGAAGATGGTTCCCGCCTTGATCGGTCCATCCACCTTTACCATCGCCGGCGACCTGGTCGGTGAAACCGGTGTTCGCCGCGTCGCGCAGATCCAGCGGTTTCATGCGGGCCGCATCGACCTGGTAACTGAACCGCTTTGCCGCCTCGACCCTTAACCTCTCTTCGTACGCCTGAATGGCCTTGCGCCCTTGCGCAACACTGTCGTTCATGGCCACCATCGGCATTTCGCCGAAACGTTTGATCAGATCAGCACGCGGCCCGGCGACCAGCACGGTTCGGAATCGATGCTCGATCGTCAAGACCGCCTGCCCCTGCTTCAGCTCCAGTTCCTGCATCGCGATCGGATCGATCAGAGCCGTGCCGTTCTGCTGCAGTTCCTCTGCGCCAAAGCGTACCAATTGCGGCTCAAGCGAACCGTTGATAAGGAACCACGCCGTCATGCCATCGGAATGCCCCTTGTGGATCTCGATGCTCGGCGGAAGCGTACCATCCACATAAGACCGGACCTTGCATTCCAAGGCAACCCCGTGCTGCCGCAGCAGGCTGCCCAAAACAGCTGCGAGCGTTTGGTCGGGCATGCTCGCGTTGATGAAGTAAACCGAACCGTTGCCGTGCTCACGCCGGACAATCACGGGCTCGCCGCCCGCGTGGGCGATGGGCTGCCAGTTGCCTCCCACCTCGATCTCGTACTTCGCTCTAGCCAGGGGCTTCTCGACCGCGTAGTCCCCCGGCAAGTCGTCGAACTGCAGTGTTTGAATCTGCGAGGAACGGTTTTGCCCGATTTTCAACCCCGCGAGGAACGAGGGGATCGGACGCTCGCGTCCGTAAGTGTCGTGCTGCAGGCTCTCGCCCCCCAGAATGAGGACGCCGCCGCCTCGTATGTAGTCGTCCAGGTGCGCCAGCGTTTCGTCATAGGTCGCATTCACGCCTGCGGCGATGATCGCCTTGTACCGCTTGGCACGCCCCTCGGGCAGTTGCTCCTCGAGCAGCACATCCATGGGCACGTGGCCATACTCGACGGCCTCGGCATAATCATGAACGTCGTTATGCGCCACGCCGCCGGCGGCACGAGCCAGACGCTGGGTGGGGTAAGACACCATGACCGCGGTCTCGGAAACCACGCCGCGGTCCCGTGGGAAGAAGAAATCGCCGACCTTGTGCATCTCGCGTCGGGCCTGCTGAAACCCGGTCAGCGCCTCGTTTGGAAAGCGGAAGGGGTTGAGCAGATCCCAGTGAAACTGCTTGCCAAGTTTACGCGCTGCCTCGGCTCCCCCGTCGGCCCATCGAAATGCGCTCTTCTCCCACTTGAAAGTGTAGGAGGCGTTGATCCCGCGTGCCATATGAAGCCAGAGCTTGTTTGCGATGCCTTGGGCGCTCGGTGAGAGATAGGTCTCCCCGTCGCGAATGGGTTTACCGTCGGCGATGCTGCGGAAAAAGTGTGCCTCGAGAAAGCCGCCGCCGCCGGTGGTGGTGGAGACGGCGTTCATGATCTTCGAGAACTTCCATGGATTCATATTGCTGCGTGTTATTTCGCGCCAATGCATGGGCTGCACGCAGACACCCACCTCGGGATCGGTATCGTGCTCGCGGATGGTTTGCACGCCCAGGGCGCACAGGTCGGCAAAGACGTCCTCCATGAAGATCCCCCATTCGACACACAACCCGACATGGTCGGTCTCGTTCCCGAAATGCTCAAGCTGGGCGAAGTTTTCGTATTGGGAGGCCCACGCCCGGTTCAACCGCTCGATGGTACCGAACTTCTCGCGCATGCGCTGGACGAACAGCTTTCGGTTGTACGCGCTCTTGTCGTTGTAACCCGGTTCGTTGAACAGCTCGTAGACGATGACATTGCCGCCGCTGCTGCGGACAAACTCGATACCGCGCTTCCACATGCGTTGCCAGAGCTTGCGTGCCTCCGGGTGGGTGGCGCTGTAGGGCACCCAATGGTTATTGCCGCCGCGGATGCCGCCGGTGTTGAACAGCTCAGGACGCTCTTCCCGCAATTCCGGTTCATGGTAAAGAACGCCTTGGGACCACGGGGCCGCGTTCATATCGACCATGATCGGCAGGCCGATGTTTCGGATGTACTGGGCGAAGGTCTGGATTCCCGCCTGATTCCAATTGGAGTCGGTCCGGTCCGGAACGTAGTGTTTCGCCCAATCATTGGGGATGCTGGTGCCGGTGGTATCGAAGCCGACGCGCTGCGAGGTGTGGTAGGTCAGCGGTTGTTCGTAGAGCCACTTCAGGGAGTCGGGGTAGCCCTCCGTCGGGGCGAGACCTCTGCGCATCGCCTGGTACGGATGGACACCGATCAGGTACCGGGGCTTGCCGTTGACCAGGTAATGTCCCGCCGGCGCCACCGTCACCTTGGCATCGCGGGGCATGCGAACCTCCGGCGGCACCTGCTGAAAGGTTGGAAACGGGTCGCCGCCCGTCTCCCCGTCAGGGGCGCCATGGGCCGCCATCGGCGATAGTGCGAGGAAGAAGACGAGCAACGAAAGCTGGCCAGCAGTTTGAACGGCGACGGGCATCGGGGGACTCCTTATCGGTTGTTGTGAATGCTGCTGCGTGTCCGTGCATCAGACGAATCAGATGCGTTCGGGGGATCACAAATGTACGGTTCATGAGCTGACGCGGTTTCCAGGCACTGTGCAGAGCGGGCACCAACCACCTGGACAAACCCAGTCCCGGCCTCAGCCGTGATTCGACTGAAGCCGGGACTGTGAACATTGTCATACCCGATAAACTGCGAATGTTTTTGAGTTATCGGATCCGCTTATCAGTGGCATCGCCGTCGGCGCAGTGCCCAGATGCCGCTGATAATCATCAATGAGGACAACGTCGCCGGTTCGGGAACTATAACCGTGTAGTTGTCCAGGTCGACATCGAAATCGTTGCCACCATTAGCACGCTGCCGCATCTTGATGCCGAAATGGTTCCGATCAACACCACTCAGGCGGGATTCGTCGGTGAACGTCAAGGTTTCCGGGTTTGCGCCATCGGTCAGCGTCGCGGTCAGCTTGTAGCCATTGCCATCGGAGGTCAACTGCCCCATCAGGCTCATTGTGCGGAATCCACCAAACTGTGGATTGAAATCCAAATCCACGCTCGCCTTCATTTCGGCGCTGTCCCACAGTTCGAAGCTGAAATTGTCACCAGGTTTTGACGAGAGCACCGCTTCATAGCCCCACTGGGGCTTCTCGAAATTGGCACCAAACCACATGCCACCGAGGTTGTCCTCGCTCGACCGCGCCACCAGGCGAACTTGTGCCTCGAGAAATCTAAACTCAATGGGGTCGACATCGACGCTGGTGAAGAAGTCGGTTTCGTCGACGATATTCGCCTCGACGCTGGCCATCGTGGCGTGAGTACCGTTGGGCTGCAAAGCGGCATTGGAATAGTTCAGACGCCCGTTGGCGAATGTGAAATTCTTGGCCGGGTCGGCACCGTCATCTCCGGATAAAACCATGTCGGCCGGCTGCAAGTTATCGTTGAAATCGGCTGAGTAGGGCAGGTCGATGGGGGCTGCATACGCGCTGGCGCTCAGCAGGCCCACGAGCATGATCAGGGTGCCGGTTCGTTTCATGAAATTGGTCGGATGTGTCATCATTTTGTTTCTCCTCAGAAAAAGTGTTGGGGGTTTCGAATGGGATAAGGGCTGGGGGATGGGACTCTTGCTCCGAACAGATGTTTCCATGGGTCTTTCTCCTATTTGCGTCTTTGGATACGCGTTCATAAATAGTGAGACACTGAGTCAGGATTGAACCGAGCCGACGATCGACGGACTTGCCGACTCGTGGACATTGCGGGTAAGCGGCGATGAGAGGCAAGTGATCGCATGCGATTATTGCTCTCCAGTTTTGGGGAACCAGAATCTCTCGAACGAGCCACGTCGACCGCCATCGGCCAGTGATCTATCAACGGTGGTGCGCGGGTTGGTCGCGGCATGGCCGTCGAAGAAACTGGCATTGGTGTTCTCGTCATGCCGATAGGCGATCGGAGCTTTACCTGGTATATTCACCTCCGCTTCGTAGAAAAATGAGTGCGTGTTGGTAAGATGAAAGTTCAGCCCATCGGCGAACTGCATCGATTCACTGGGGTGGGCAAGATCGATTGCCCGGAGGCCGGCCACCCGCGTTTTCGCAGGTTTATTGGGGAATGGCCAGGGCATTTCGTCCCTGTTGGCTCCGTATGAATCAGCCATACTGGCTTCCCCGTTTTCGTCCCACCTGTTCGGCGACTGCGCTCTGGTCGCGGCGGGGCAAAGCATCTTCGGGTTATAATTGTACGGACCACCTTTGTCCCCCACGGCCTCACGGAACGCCGGGTTCGCGTACCACAGTAATCGGTTACTCGACTGTCCGGGAAGGGTGATGGTCACTGGAACGTGCCAGCCGTCAAACTCGTTGACGTACATGCTACTGGCGAGGCCGAACTGCTTGAGATTGTTTGTGCAGACCACCGACTTGGCCAGATCGCGGGCCTTGCCAAGTGCCGGAAGCAGTATCGCCAGCAGTAGCGCGATGATCGCGACCACGACCAGCAGTTCGACGAGGGTAAAACCATGCAGGGGCCTTCGGCGTTGCCGAACGATAAGTTCCCCGGTTTTGAATTCGCGGCCAACCATTGCAGTGCCAGCACGCAGAGGTTCGGGGCGACTCAAGTCAGACTCGCTGGAAAGCGAAGGGCAAGCGGCGGTGAAGCCGCGGTTGTGCTCAGTGTGAAAGCGTTGGGTAGCAATGATCTGGTCTACTTGAAACGGCTTCATTTTGCGACCTCCTGTTTATTTGCGTCA
>CAYYPN010000191.1:0-6130 GCA_964473545.1 uncultured Planctomycetaceae bacterium | reverse complement strand
CGGCCCTTCATCACCCCGGCCGCCAATCAACCCAAGTAAATGTCTTCACCCTGGCCACGGACCCGGTTGACAGACCTCTCGGGGGGCCGGATGCTAACCTGCGGCCATGGACGAGCCGCACGTCGCACAGGTTGAGCAGGGAGGCCTGGCGACGCCGCCGATGCCGGTGAAGCAACCGCCGCGTTGGACGGCGTTGCTGGTGTTGATCCTTGCGATCACACCGATCTGGGCGGGGCTGGGCTGGATGCCGGTCAGCGCCCGGTCGGACGGTCGTTATGCCGCGGTGTCGCTGGACATGGCCCAGCACAACCACTGGCTCATCCCGCAACGGTACAACCAGCCGCACCTGACCAAGCCGCCGCTCATTTACTGGGCCGAGGCCGGGTCGATCAAGCTGTTCGGCGCCAACGAGTTCGCCGTGCGTTTTCCCTCGGCCCTGGCCGGGTCGCTGGTGATCGGCATCGCCATGCTGCTGGCGTGGCGTCGCTACGGCCTGCGCGTCGGTCTGCTCGCCGCGGCGCTGCTGGCGGTCATGCCGCTGCATCTGGTCGTCAGTCGCCTCACGCTCACCGACGCCGTGCTGAACCTGTTCTGGTTCCTGTCACTGGTGGGGGGGCTGATGACGGTGCGTGAGCCGGGCCGATTACGCTGGCCGATCCTGTTATGCGCCGGCGTGGCGTTGGGTTGGCTGACCAAGCCGCTCGCGCCCTGGGGGGCGGTGGGCATCCTCGGCGTGTGGCTGATCCTGCAAGGGCGATGGAAGGCGCTCGTCTGGCCGGCGCTGGCCGCCGTGCTGGCGGTCATCCCCATCGGCATCTGGTTCTATCTCGTCTGGCGATCGGCCCCGGACATCGTCGAAGTCTGGCAGCGCGAGGTCGGCGAACGCGCCGCCGGCGTCGGCCGCCACGAAGAACCCTTCTGGTATTACATCCCCGTGTTCTTCGCCGGGCTGTTCCCGGCCACGGCCATGCTCGAAATCCCGGGCGTCAGTCGGCCGTGGCGGTCGGCCTGGCAGTCCCTGCGCAAAGGCACCGACGGGGCGCTGTGGGCCCTGGCGATGGTCATGCCGGTCCTCGCCTTCAGCATCCCCGAGGGTAAACTCGCGACATACATCCTCCCGGCCGCGCCGGCGGCGGCGCTGTTGACCGCACTCATGCTCGACGGCTGGCTCAACGGTGCGCACGAACGGGCCAGCACCTACAGCCCGCCGGAAGTGCGCGGCACGATCATGATCGTTCTGTGTATCCTCGCGATCGGCGGGGCGGTCGTGCCGGCGTTCCTGTCCGAAGGCCGGTATTGGTGGGCCGGCATGCCGGCGTTGCTTGTGGCCGCCGCGGGGATCTACCAGTGGCGCGGCTGGGACCGAGGCCCCAGGTTCCGGGGGCGGGCCATGACGCTGGTCTGGGTCAGCATCATCGCCGTCAGCACGTACGGCCTGCTCCTGGCCGGTCACCTCTGGCGACCCCATGGCGGCGCCGCCCTCGTCCGCGCCGTCCGCGAAAAAATCGACGTCACCCAACCCAACGTGGTCACCTTCGGCCACCGCGATTACGCCCAGAGCTTCTACTGGCAACAGTGGGCGCCCCCCGTCGAGTACCCCGACGACATGAAGGCACTGGTCGAAGAACACGGCCGCAACCTCATCGTGATTGCGGATGACGAACGCTGGAACGAGTGGTCCGCGATCTACCGCAACCGCATCGGCGATTTCGATAAGGTCATGACCTGGCAACGCTGGCCAAGCCAACGCGAGTTCCTGATCCTGCAGCCGCGAGGTGAACCGTAGCTGAGGTTCCGGCTATGGGGAGTATCGATAGCCGGCAGCAAACCTGCTGCCGGACGGCGGGGAGACGGGGGACGTTGCCCTTGACATGCGCGGGCGCGGTCCGGGACCGGGTTTGGTCCCGGCGGTTGGGTTCTGTGATACATTCACTGCATGACACGGAATGTCACGCACAACGGCAAGGCGCTGGCCTGGCTGATCTTCGGGCTTCTCGTGGTGCGGGTGGTGTACCTTGTTTTTCTGTGCCCTTATGAACTGGCGGGGGACGAGGCGCATTACTGGGAGTGGTCGCGGCGGCCGGCGCTGAGTTACGCCACGAAGGGTCCGGGCGTGGCGCTGACCATCCTCGCCTCGCGCAGCGCGTTCGGGTCCAGCGAATGGTCGATCCGCCTGCCGGCGGCGGTGTTCGCGGCGGTGACGATGCTGGCTGCGGCGGGGCTGGCGCGGCGTATCAGCGGCGGGGATCGGCGCGCGGGGCTGTTCGCCGCGGCGATGGTGGCGCTGACGCCCGTTTATGCCGGGGTGGCGCAGTTCATGACCATCGACGCGCCGTTCCTGGCGTTCTGGGCGCTGGCGGCCTGGGCGGGTTGGGCGATGTTCGATTCTGTAAGGTCGCGCGGCCGATTATCGATCGGCGCCATCGTCGCGCTGGGCGCGGCCATGGGCATCGCCTTCATGTACAAGTACAACATCCTGTTCCTCATCCCGGGGTTCGTGTTGTACTGGCTTATCGTGGCACGCAGGTTCGGCATGTCCACGGCGCGATTCGCCGGGGCGACGCTGCTTACCGCGATCGTGTTCTGCCTGACCATCAGTCCGGTGCTCATCTGGAACCACCTCAACGACTGGCAGACGGTCAAGCACGTGCTCGGGCACTTCGGCGTCGAAGGCGGTGACGTCGCGCCGCGCGAAGACGTCGGCTACAACCCGATGTGGACGCTGGAACTGATCGGGTCGCAGATCGGGTTCGTCGGCCCGCCGCTGCTCGTGCTGATGTGGCTGGGTATGCGTCGGGCGTGGAGCGAACGCCGCGACCAGCCGCAACGCTGGCACGGCGCGGCGTACCTGTTGTGCTGCGGGTTGCCGATCATTGTGTTCTTCATCGCGGTGACGGCGATGACCGATGCCGAGGGCAACTGGCCGATCCCGGGGTATATGACACTGATGATGCTCGCGGCAATTTATCTTCCGGGGGCGATGGATCGGTATCGGCAGAAGGTGCGGGAGTGAGGCGCGCTGCCCGAGCCGCGGCCGCGGGCGGGGTGGTTGCGCCGGAAGCCGGAGACGGCATGGCAGGTGGCGTGGCACTGGACGCTGGGGTGGGGGATCGGGGCGCTGGTGATGATTATGTTCGGGCCGTATGCATTGTACCTGCCGGGGGCGGATGAGCTTCCGGGGTCGGGACGGATCCGCGGACACGAGGCGCGGGCGATGCAGGTGCATCGCGCCGCCGCGCAGCTCGCCGGGCAGACGAACGATCAGCCGTTCATCGTGTCGGATCATTACCAGCACGCGTCGTTGCTGGCGTTTTACCTGCCCGGTCGGCCGAAGGTTTATTGTGCGGCCAGCCGCATGGGCAAGCGGGTCAATCCGTACGATTATTTCGAGGACGTCGAGCTGACCGACCCGAACCTGCTGGGCCGACCCGCGGTGCTGGTCGACGCGTACGTGAACAAGTGGGCCGCGGCTTTGGCGTTTGAACGGATCGAGCCGATCGAGGGCGCGACGGAGGTCTATGCCGGTTATGGTTATGCCGGGCCGAGGGTCGAAGCGGTGGGAGCGGGCCATTGAGCGCATCGAACGAGGCATATGTGGATCACTATCTGACCGAGCTGTCCCGTCCCGTGCGCGCCAGACGGGTCTTCATGGGGGTGACGGCATTTGTTGTGGCGATGGCGTTGAGCATGCCGTTTGACCATGCGGTGTACCACCATTACAAGCCGATCGACACGGGCGATACGGACTGGCATCGACTGCTGCGGATTCTGGGATACGTGCCGACGTGGCTTCTGGCGGCGGGGGCGTTTTTACTGATCGACACGAAGCGGGCGGCGCGGCTGGGCTGGGGGATGGCTGTAAGTCGTGTGGGGCTGGTGCTTTTCAGCGTGATCGGCTCGGGCGTGCTGGCGGAGTTGCTCAAGCTGCTCATTCGCCGCATCCGACCCGATGACACGGATGGGGTCTACGCCTTCATGCCATGGGCGGGGCAATGGTGGCAAAGCGGGGATCTGGGCCTGCCGTCGAGCCACACGGCGATCGCTTTCGCGGGGATGGGCATCCTGGCACATCTGTATCCTCGTGCGGCGGTGGTGTTTATCGCGATGGCCTGCGGGACCGCGGCGACCCGGTTCATGAACCACACCCACTTCGTCTCGGACACCGCCTTCGCGGCCGTGCTGGGGCTGCTGACCGCCCGGGCGGTCTGGCACGACCATGTCCGCCGCCACCGCCTCGACCCCCGCCAGATGGTCGATCGGCCGTTTGAATAGGGTTTTTCGCCTGAAATGGGGGGTGTGTGATTTTGCGACAAAGGGCAGTTTTGGCTGGCATGGTGGACAAGTGAGTGTTATATTTCCCTTAGCACTTTCAGGTCAGTATCCGGTACACGGCCGAAAAACCGTGGCGTTTGAGGCGAGGCCGACGGGTCGCATACAAAGCAATGACGTTTCAAACGAAGGACAACCGACGCGGCGATGGGGGGTGATTACGCTCGACGTTCCCGAGCGCCATCGTTGCGAGCGGTCGTGACATTTCTGGTTGAGTAGCTTCATGTCTGTTTTGCGGGCTTTGCCCGAAGTCACGCCAACGACCGACCCGACGCTCACACGCAGCGCCGCGATATCACCGCGCGACGCCAGAACGGGTTCGTTCGTACAGGTCTGGAGGTGACGCATGTCTGTTCACGGTCAGGTCAAGTGGTTCGACCCCAAAAAAGGCTACGGCTTCATCGTCGGGCCCGAGGGTCAGGATGTCTTCGTTCACTACTCCCACATCGAGCAGGACGGCTTCCGACTGCTCAAGGATGGTGAAGAGGTCGACTACGAACTCGTCCAGGGCGACAAAGGCTGGCAGGCGCGGGGCGTTCAACGCCTCAACGTCAAGGTCAACAAGGACGCGGTCCGCGAGATGGCCGAGTCCGGCATCGGACGCCGCGAAACCCAGGCCCCGCCCGATGACGAACAGCCTGCCGAAGACGAGTGAGACGGCCCCGACGCCCTCGTCTCACATCGCTCGGCTTCCACCGGTATCATGCCCACCATGCATGAGTTGGCGTGGTTGTTGATCGGCCTGGGCCTCGGGGCCGCGGCCATGATTCCCTTGGCCATCGTTGCCGCACGACGCACCGAGCGACGGGTGCGCCGGCTTGAGCAGCGCGCCGCCGGCGCTGAACGTCTCGCCGGTCTCGGCACACTCACCGGCGGACTCGCTCACGAAATCAAAAACCCCCTGTCCACCATCGGCCTCAACCTCCAGCTCATCCGCGAAACCCTCGACGAGGCCGACATCCCCGAACCCCAACGTGGTCGCCTCAAACGCCGCATCGACTCGCTTAACAGCGAAGCCCAGCGCCTGCGCGACATCCTCGAAGACTTCCTCCGCTTCGCCGGCCGCATGCAGCTCGAGCGTGAACCCACGCAACTCAATCAACTCGTCGACGAGCTGGTCGACTTCTACAGCCCGCAGGCCGAGCAATCCGGCGTGCAGTTGCGATCGCATGCCGACCCGAGCGATCCGACGCTCGACGTCGACCGTTCGCTGCTCAAGCAGGCGGTGTTGAATCTGCTGATCAACGCCACGCAGGCGATGGTCCAGGCCCGCTACGGCGACACCCCCCACGGCGGCGCCGCCGACCTGATGGTGCGCGTCGAGTCGACCCGCGATGAAGTCAAACTCCACGTCACCGACACCGGCCCCGGCATCGACGACGAAAAGCTCGCCAAGATTTTCCAGCCCTACTACTCGACCAAGAAAGGCGGCACCGGCTTAGGCCTGGCCACCAGCCGCCGCATCGCCGAAGAGCACGGCGGCGCCCTCACCGTCCACACCGAACCGGGCAAAGGCAGCGACTTCGTCATCACACTGCCACGCGAAACCGAAGAGTCGACCTCATAACCACGAAACAAAGCGTTGCTTCGCGGTTGCACTGGTTTGGCCCTCCCCCAATTCGCTGCTATCATCTGCCGTTTCCACCGTGTTTTTCGGCCTGAAGGAGACCTGTGCTCATGGCCATGACCATGACCGAAAAGATCATCGCCCGCCATGCCGGGTGCCAGTCCGTCACCCCCGGTGAAAACGTCTGGGTCGACGTCGATATTCTCATGACCCACGACGTCTGCGGGCCGGGCA
>CAYYPN010000190.1:0-6149 GCA_964473545.1 uncultured Planctomycetaceae bacterium | reverse complement strand
CGATCACGCGGCAGCCCTGGCCCTTGAGCGCCTGGCAGCAGCCCTTGCCCACGTCACCGTAGCCGAGCACGACGGCGACCTTGCCGCTGAGCATGACGTCGGTGGCGCGGTTGAGGCCGTCGATAAGCGAGTGGCGGCAACCGTAAAGGTTGTCGAACTTGCTCTTGGTGACCGAGTCGTTGACGTTGATGGCGGGGAACAGGAGCGTGCCTTCGCGTTCCATGTGGTAGAGGCGATGGACGCCGGTGGTGGTTTCCTCGCTCACGCCCTTGCACTGGTCGGCGACCTTGTGCCAGCGCTGCGGGTTCTCTTCGAGGCAGCGTGCGAGGGTCTTGAGCACTTCCTTGAACTCTTCGTTGTCGGTCGTGTCGGGGCTGGGCACGGAGCCGGCGTTCTCGAATTCGTAGCCCTTGTGGATGAGCAGCGTGGCGTCGCCGCCGTCGTCGACGATCTGGTCGGGGCCGACGCCCTCGCCGAAGTTCAGCGCCTGCTCGGTACACCACCAGTACTCTTCGAGGCTCTCGCCCTTCCAAGCGAAGCAGGCGACGCCCTTGGGATCGTCGAGGGTGCCGGTGGGCCCGACGACGACGGCCGCGGCGGCGGTGTCCTGGGTCGAGTAAATGTTGCATGAAGCCCAGCGGACCTCGGCCCCGAGCGCGGTCAGCGTCTCGATGAGCACGGCGGTCTGCGTGGTCATGTGCAGCGAGCCGGTGATCTTCAGGCCCTTGAGCGGCTGGGCCTTGGCGTACTCTTCGCGGGTCTGCATCAGGCCGGGCATCTCCTGCTCGGCCAGGCGGATCTCATCGCGGCCGAGCTTGACGAGGCTCTCGGCTTCCTCGCGCCGGCCGTCGGCCAGCAGATCGAAAGCGCGAACCTTGTAAGGCGGCCTCTCGGTGGTAATCGGTGTCGTTGTCGCAGTCGTCATAACAGAATCTTCTCCGGGTTAGGGGGTTACGTCAGTAGTCAGTGGTCAGTAATCAGTTGGCGGTGACGGCGCGTTTGCGTTTGCGGCTGCGGGCGGAAACTTCGGCGGTGCGGCGGGCGGTGGCGGCGAACAGGTTCGGCCCGCGGGCCTTGGCCTCCGCCGGCAGGTCGACCATTCGCATCGACTCCAGACCCGCCTCCTCGAGCCAGCCTTCCAGTTGGTCGGCCTCGAAGCCCATCCACACGTGGCCCATCGTCTGCTGGTACTCGGCATGGTCGTGCTTGGCCATGTCGACGATGAGCAGTCGCCCGCCGGGCTTGAGCGTGCGCGCCGCCTCGGCCAGCGCCGCCGCGGGATCGGACACGTGATGAAGCACGAGCACGAGGATCCCCGCGTCAAGTTCGCCGTCTTCAACCGGCAACGACTCGATCCCGCCGCGCTTGACCTGGACGTTGTCGAAGCGGCCGAGTCGCTTGCGGGCGGCCTTGAGCATTTCGGTCGAGCTGTCCACCGCGATGACCCGCTCGACAAACGGGGCGACGGCTTCGGCCAACTGGCCCGTGCCGCAGCCGAGGTCGCCGATGGTCATGTCTTCGTCGAGCAACGCGCCGATGGCGCGCAGGTCGAACTGTTCGCCGAACAACTCGCCGCGCAGCTTGTCCCACTGGCCGGCGGCGCTGGCGAAAAACGCCTGGCTGCGGGTCTGGCGATTGGCGAGGATGCGCTCGACGCGCTGGTCGTCCTGTTCCGCGGCGGAGGTGTCGGCGATCTGGTCCCGCACGAGCAGCCAGAGCTTGCGGGCCGGCTCATCGAGGTCGTCGAGCATCATGCGGTACAACGCCGCGGTCCCTTCGCGCCGCCAGACGACCCAGCCCTCGTCGCCGAGGACCTTGAGGTGCCGCGACGTCGTCGACTGGGGCAACTGCAACACGTCGCCCAACTCGGCCACGGTCAGTTCGTGGCGTTCGAGCAGGCGCAGCGCCCTTGCACGGGTGGCGTCGGCCAACGCGCTGAGGCGGCTCAGAATGGGGGGCGGTTGAGGCATTGGATAATCATCCGTTCATCCGGATTATTGGATATAAGACCCCGCGAGTCAAGGGGGCGGGCCAAATCGGGCGTAAAAGACAGGAATCGGCTACGCTGCGTATGATGGAGAACTGGAGGCCCGGGCCATGCGATGCAACCACACATTATGGACGATCGGACTGGCGATGATCGCTGCGACCGTGCAGGCCGGGCAACCGGACGTTCAGATCGAAGGCCCGAGCACTGACCCGGCCCGCGGCGTCGAGGTGTACCAGGTGACCAGCCCGTACCTGGGATCGACGCAGCCGGTCGACGTGCGGCCGCCGGACAAGTTCGAGCCAGGCAAAACGTACCGGACGCTTTACGTGTTGCCGGTCGGCGGGGACCGCGGGGGACAGTTCGGCGACCAGATGCTCGCGATGCGCAAGGTCGACGCCGCCAACAAGTACGACCTGGTGATCGTGAGCATGAACTTCGACAGCGTGCCGTGGTACGGCGCGCACGCCACCGACCCGGACAAGCGCCACGCTCAGTACATCAGGCAGGTGGTCGTGCCGATGATCGAGTCGCGGTATCCGGTGAGCACGGATCCGAACGATCGGTTGCTGCTGGGGTTCAGCAAGTCGGGCTGGGGGGCGGTCAGCCTGATGTTGCGGGACCTGGATTTCTTCGGCGCCGCGTGCAGTTGGGATGCGCCGTTGATGATGACCGAGCAGGATTTGAAATGGGGCAGCGCCAGACACTTCGGCACACCCGAGCAGGCCAAGCCCTACGTGCCGCTGCACCTGGTCAAGGAGCACGCCGGCGAACTGCGCAGCAGCCCGCCGCGCCTCACCATCGTCGGCAGCAACATCTTCGGCAAACACACGCGGCAGTTTCACGAACGGCTCGAATCGCTGCACATCCCCCATCACTACAGCAACGACCTGAAGGTCAAGCACCACTGGGAGAGCGGCTGGGTCGCCGAAGCGCTGGCGTTGATGATGGGTTCAGGCGAACTGAATTGAACCCAGAGGCAGCATACCGATCTGATTTTGATTGCTGATTGCTGATTGCTGAAGCGTGGTAGACGACCCGGTGTCAGGGTCAACCTGAAAACTGAAAAACCGAAAACCGTACCCCCCTTAGCCGAACATGGGGGGGGCGGCAGGCATGGCGTGCCAGCTTTCGCGTTTCATGCGGTCGCGGTGGAGTTCTTCAAGACACTCGATGAGCAACTTCACGTGGGCTTCGAGCGTGGCCGGGTCGTGGCTGCAGGTGTCGCCGCAGTCGTCGAAGTGTTCATACTCACAGATCAGTTGCCGCACCTGCGGCGTGAACGCGCGCATGGGTCGATCGTAAGCCTCGTCCATGAGGTGGATCAGTTGCGGAGCGTAAACGTGCAATTGGGCGACCCATTCGGCGGCGGCGTGGCTGGCGACGGTCTCGATCAGCCGCAGTTCGGCTTCCCGGTCGATGGTGCAATCGGCTTGGCCTGGGCAATTCATGACGTGCTCCCACTGCCCTAAGCGTATCGCTGGAAGTGGTGCGGAGTAAATCGAAAAACACCCCGGGGATGCAGATTTCTGTAAGGGATTGTGGCGCAATGAAAAACGGGCCGCCCGAAGGCGGCCCGCTGGGGATTCAGACACAGGTACCGGTCAAGATCAGAACTTGAGCTGGTACTGGGCGCGAACGGCGACCTGGCCATCGTTGCCGTTGTCGTCTTGCATCAGGCCGAGGGTTGTGAAGGTTTGGTTCTCGGGGTGATGGCCCTGGAGACCGACACCGTTGGCGACCATCGGGTTGTCCAGCGGTTCGAGGGCCCAGACGACGTCGAAGGTGAACTTCGAGTCGTGCTTGTGGCCGTACCAGTTCACACCGAAGGTCAACAGGTTGAGGGTGTCTTCGTAGTCGGTGTCGGGGGAGTCGTCGTCGTTCATCGCGCTGACGATGTCGTCATCGAGCATCAAGACCTCGTAGCGGATGAACGGCTCGATCTGGTTGGGGACGACCTGGTAGGAGGCCATGACCTGCAGACCGTAGTTGTTCCACTCAGGCTCGGGGGAGACGCCACCGGCGCCGGAGAAGGTGGAGTCGTCGCTATCGATGAGGTGATGGCCATAGCCGGCGGCGAACAGGCCGAAGCGCTCGTACTCGAGGCTGGCGTCGAGGGTCCAGCCCAGGGTCTGCCAGTTGGCGGCGGAGACGCCGGTTTCGGCGACCTCGTAGTTCACCGCAGCACCGACGAAGACGGCCATCGGTTCGCCATCCCAGGCGGCGAAATCGTCCCACTGGCTCCATTCACCGGCGAGCTTGACGTCGACACGGGCGGCCATGGCGAAGTCGGTGCCGCTGCCGGCGCCGAAAAAGCTGTCGAGCGTGTCCCAGTTGGTCGGGCCCACCAGGTCGCCGTTGAAATCATTGTGGCCATCGAGGCCGAAGAACTCGGTGCCGTTGTGGAACGAGAGCATGGCCTTCCACATGTCGGCGCCGTAGGCGAGCATGACGGCTTCGGAGCGGTCGACGTTGAAGAACTCGTTGATGAGCGAGCGTTCGACGGCCATCTGCTGGCTGGCGTCGATCAGGTTCTCGCGGAGGAACGGCTGACGGAAGCGACCGCCGCGGACCATCAGGCCCTCGATGCCGGTGACTTCGTCCAGGTCGTACTCGACGTAGTAGTCCTCGAAGACGATGCCGAGATCGATGTCATCGGTATCGGTGTAGTGGCGGACGACGTCGGTCGAGAAGTAGTAGCGGAGCTGGGGCCCGTAGATGTGGCCCTTGCCCTGGAACTTGGCGCGGGTGATTTCGAAGCCGGCCTCGCCCTCGTCCGTGTTGCTGCCATCGTCGGCACTGCGGAAGTTGGCGATGTAGCGGGCCTGCATGTACCCGTGGGGCACGAACAGGAAGCTGCCGTCTTCGCTGGCGATGAAGAAGTTTTCGCCGTTGTGGCCGGCGGTGACCGCCGAGTCCATCAGGGACGAACGGGTTTCCGCATCCGCCAGGACGTCGCGAACCAGGGTCTTGACTTCTTCGGCGCGGCGCTCGGTGAGCCAGGTTTCATTCTGCTGAGCCTTGAGCTGAGCCAGTTCAGCCTTGAGGGCCTTGAGCTCGGCCGACATCTGCTGAGTGGTCAGTTCATCGGCGGCCTGGGCCGGCGTGCCGAGCCAGGTGAGGGCGACCGCCGCCATCACCACAGCCGTAATCAAACGTTGCACCTTCATAGGAACCGTCTCCTTAATAAGGAACTTGCTTTCCCTCGAACCGGGTCAGTGCTGCGCCCGGTCCGGTCGACCTGTCGCCAGTCCTCCCTGCGACGGGCCGACGTTGTGTTGTGTGGCCGGCGCTCCGTTGAATGCGACGGCCGAAGACTCGGAGAAATCTCGCGATACACGCAATTCCAAAGGTCGTGACTGCTCTGCCCAGCAGCCGGATGTCATTGGTGTAACTCTATCGCGTCATTGGGTCAAGCACGAAGGCCGATTGTGAAAGAACCAGCAGCCATGGCAACCGATCCGATCGACGCGTGAGGTTGTATGGTTCATGAATCCCTGATCGAGTCAGCGTCCGTTCTGATTGACGGTGTTGATCCGCCTGAAGGCTCGCGTCCCAGAGCCTACTCGAAATCGACCCACAGTTTAAGTGCGAATTCTACTGTTGCGTCCGTGCCGAGTGCAAGCGGCGGTAGCCGCGGCCGGTTCCGGGTGGGCCGGGTCTGCCCTCGGCCGTGCCTCCTGAATCGGGGCCAAGTCTACCTGCGCCTATCGGTCGGTCGCAAGGGTGACGATTAACAAAAACATGCGGTAAAATCCACAAGTTGCCTTTTTTGTACGGATACCGCCTGTTTATCGGCCCTGGTTCGGGTCCATCACCCGGATGGTCGGCCCAGGCACCACACCCACCGCCCGCAACCGGTCGGCAATCTCCGGGGCCTGCGGGTCGATCGTGTACGCCCGTCGCAACGCCAGCACCGCCCGGTCGTCCTGGCCCATCGCCTGGTAGAAGTCCGCCAGCGCCAGTTGGGCCGAGGGATCGTCGGGGCCGGCGATGCGGGCCGCCTGCTCGTAGACGACCAGGGTGCTGTCCGGGTCGCCGAGCTTCTGCAGGTAACCGGCCTTGCGGAGATAATCCCCGACGCGGCCGAAGCGGTCGATCGCCTCATCGCAGAACCCGATCAACCGCACATGGTCGCCCTGGTCGTAGAGGGCCTGGGCCA
>CAYYPN010000189.1:0-6178 GCA_964473545.1 uncultured Planctomycetaceae bacterium | reverse complement strand
CAGATCGCATTGGCGAAGCGGAACACCAGCAGGTTCTGCACCGTCTCCTTGCCCAGGTAGTGGTCGATGCGGTAGACGCTGTGGTCCTCGAAGACG
Source organism: uncultured Planctomycetaceae bacterium (assembly GCA_964473545.1). GTDB lineage: Bacteria > Planctomycetota > Phycisphaerae > Phycisphaerales > Zrk34 > CAYWKS01. Next base: position 6,082 of record CAYYPN010000189.1, on the reverse strand, counting down.
CGCCCAAGGACCCGGTTGAGGTGGGCCGCCGACTCCAGGTCGTGGCCGAACGGCTTTTCGACGATCACCCGCTGCCACGGCGCATGCTCGCGATCCAGCGAACACCACCGCTTGCCTTCGGTGACCAGTCCGGCGTGGCCGATGTTGACGATGATCGGCTCGTACAACTGCGGGGCGACCGACAGATACAGCAGCAGGTTGTCGCCTGCGTTGTGCTCATCGTTCAACGCCGCAAGGCGCGCCTTGATCGGGTCGAAGGCTTCGGGCTTCGTCGCGTCGGCCGCCTCGTAGTGCAGCCTCCGCCGAAAGTGGGCCCACGTGTCCTCCGTGAAGCCGGGATCCTTTTCGCACCACGGCTTCATGCGTTCGCGAAACGCATCGTCGGTCATCGGCGACCGCGAGATGCCGACGATCCCGCAGTGCCTGGGCATGAGCTTTCGCCGACACAGGTCGTACAACGCCGGCACCAGCTTGCGCTTCGTCAGGTCGCCGGACGCGCCGAAGATGACGATCAGGCACGGCTCGGGGGTGTGAGTGGTCATGGGCGTATTGTAGGGCCGCGGGAGAGGGCCACCGGTCACGGCACGAGCAGCAGCTTGCCGATGTGGCGGCCCTGTTCCATGACTTCGTGGGCGTGTTGCACGTCGCGCAGGTTGAATGTCCGGGCGATGGGCAGCTTGTAACGACCGTCGGCGACGCGTTCGAGGATGTGCCGGTAGCCGGCTTCGAGGGGTTCGCCGCCATGCAGGGCCAGTTCGGTCAATGCCCAGCCTCGGATGGAGGCGAACAGGCGGATGATGGGCGAGACGTCGACGGTGTCAGCCTTGCCCAGCAGGCCATAGATCCAGAGCGTGCCGTGCATCCCGAGCAGGCGGATTTCACTGTTGAGGAACTCGCCCGCCCCGACGGGGTCGAAGATGACATCGCAGCGTTGCTTGCCGGTGATTTCTTTAACGTCGTCCCACCATTTCCGATCCCTGGTGACGACCAGGTGATCGAACACCGCCTCGGGCATGGCCTTGAGCGTGTCGACTTTCTCGGGGCTGGTGGTGGTGCCGATGGCGGTGGCGCCGATGTCCTTGCAGATCTGCGCCGCGGCGATGGCGACGGAGCTGCTGGCCGCGGGCAGGAGGACGTTCTGGCCCGGCTGGAGGTTCTGCTTCCACACGAGGCCGCCCCACGCGGTGAGGTAAGGCAGCCACAACGCGCCGAGCACGTCGTCGGGAATGCCCCGGGGAGCGAGAACCAGATTTTCGGGGGCCGTGAGATAGTGTGACTGGTAGGTACCCTCGCCGTTGCACACTTTCCGGGGGGCGTTGACGGAGAGGATGACGCGGTCGCCGGGCTTGACGGGGGTGACGTCCGGGCCGACGGCTTCGACGACCCCGCCGCCCTCGAGGCCGGGGATGAACGGCGGGTCGCCCGAGGCGATCTTGTACGCCCCCCGCCGCGCCATCAGCTCGGCATGGTTCATCCCGATGCTGGTCAGCTTCACCAGCACCTGCCCGGGCCCGGGGGTGGGGGTATCGCATTCGACGACGTTGAGCTTGTCGATACCACCGAATTCGTTGACGACGATTTTGTACATGGGAGGCTCGCTCGCGGTCTGCGGTAATAGCCGGGGCCAAACCTGGCCCCGGACGGTATGAAGAAGGACCAGGTTACGTTGATCGGTATGCGGACGCGCCCGGCGGCTGTTAACCGCCGGCGATGGCGGTGGGTGTGGGGGTTGGGCATGATACGGCTCAAGCCGGCGGTTGTCAGGTGCGACAAAGCCGCTACAATTTGCCGTTCCGCAAGGCGCCCCTATCGTCTAGCCTGGCCCAGGACACCACCCTTTCACGGTGGAGACACGGGTTCAAATCCCGTTGGGGGTACTTCCTTCCTCGGCCTTGGGGCCGAGGAGGAAATTCCAACGGCAAAGGACAAAGGCCAAAACGTGACAGCACGTGGTTTTGACATTTGCCATTGGCCATTGGACATTCGTCATCGCGATGGATAACGCCACCCTGCAACGCATCCGCCAGCTTGACCGCGATCACGTCTGGCACCCCTTCACGCCCATGCGCCAGTGGCGCGAAACCGACCCGCCGGTCATCGTGGCCGGCGAGGGCGATGACCTCATCGACGCGGCCGGCCGGCGGTACCTCGATGGCACCGGGTCGTTGTGGTGCAACGTGCACGGCCACCGCGCCCCCGGAATCGACAACGCCATACGTCAACAGCTCGATCGTATCGCGCATTGCACGATGCTCGGGCTGGTCAACGTGCCGGCGACCGAACTGGCGGCGCGGTTGTGCGAAATCACCCCGGGTAACCTGAACAAGGTCTTCTACTCCGACGCCGGTGCGACGGCCACGGAGGTCGCGTTCAAGATGGCCGTCGGCCACTGGTATCACACCGGCCAACCGAAGCGCGACACGTTCATCGCCCTCGAAGGCGCGTATCACGGCGACACCACCGGCGCGATGAGCATCGGCTACAGCGAACTGTTCCATCGCCCGTTCAAGTCGATGGTCTTCCACACGGAGTTTGTGATGCCACCGGCCATCCAGTCGGATCGCCGTTGGCCGCTCGATGACGAGAACGCCTGCAACCAGGCGCGCGATGCGGCCCTGGAGGCGCTCGACGCGCGCCTGGAACAACTGGCCGACCGTTGCGCCGGCGTGGTGATCGAGCCGCTGGTGCAGGGCGCCGCGGGCATTCGCGTGCAACCGCCGGGTTATCTGCGCGGCGTGGCGGAGCTTTGCCGCAGGCACGGCACACTGCTGATCGTCGACGAGGTGGCGACGGGTTTCGGACACACCGGCAAGCTCTTCGCCTGTGAACACGAAGGCGTCGAGCCGGACCTGATGGCGCTGGGCAAGGGCCTGAGCGGGGGGTACCTGCCGCTGGCGGCGACGCTGTGCACCGACGAGATCGCCGCGAGTTTCGAGGGTGAACTGCACGAGATGAAAACCCTCTACCACGGCCACACGTTCACGGGGAACCCGCTGGCCTGTGCCGCGGCCCTGGCGTCGGTAAAGATCGTATTGGCCGACGGTTTCCTCGACGCCCTGCCCGGCAAAGCCGCGCGACTGGCGCGCGGGCTCGACCCCTTGCGCGATGGCGGGAAGTTCCCTCATGTCCGTGACGTGCGTCAATGCGGCCTGATGGTCGGCATCGAAATCGGCCTGCCAGGAAGTGACGGCGGGACGTGGCTTTCCGGGAGTTCCGGGGGTTCCGGAAATTCCGGGGGCAGTGAACTCGGCGACTTCGGCGAGACGCCCGACACGAGCGCCCATCGACCCCGTTGGGCGTATGAAATTTGCGACGCGGGCCGAACGCGCGGCGTTATCATTCGTCCGCTGGGTAACGTGATCGTGCTCATGCCCCCGCCGGCGATGAGCGACGAACACCTGGACGAACTGGCCGCCGCGGTCGTTGCGACGATCGCCGAACACGGACCGGAGTAGTCGCCAAGTGGACAAAGCATACACCTACCAGCGCGCCGACCGCGCGCTGACGATTGAACACTGCCATGTCGCCGCCCAGGCCTTCGGCGAAGACGCCCAGCGTTTCATCGATGAACTCGAGGCCCACGAGCAGCGCACGGTCGACCAGACCCGCGTGGTGATGCGCGACGGCCATGTGGCCGCGGGCATGTACGTCCTGCCCACCGCCCACCATTTCGGAGGCGGGACGATCCGCACGGCGGCGGTCGCGGGTGTGGCGGTGCTGCCCGAGCATCGCGGGCGCGGAGCCGGCCACGTGCTCATGCGCGGGCACCTGAACCAGTGCCGCGAGCAGGGCGTCCCCCTGAGCACGCTGTTCGCCTCGACCCCCACGTTCTACCGCAAGGTCGGCTACGAGCCGGCCGGGTGGGTGATACGCTGGAAAGTCGATCCGGATTATCTGGCCTCGGCTCACGTCGACGGCTGCGCCTTCGTCCGCGCCGAAAAGGATGACCCGGTGGTTCGCGAGGTCTACGCCCGGTGGGCGATGCAGCACAACGGCCCGCTCACGCGCAGCGACGAGTTCTGGGATCGTCACCTCGACCCGCCGAAAAAGAAGCGGCACATCTACCGCATGGAGTTCGACGGCGAAGCCGAGGGTTACGTCGTGCTCTGGCACGAGCGGCCCGAGGGTTGCCTGCAGATCGAAGACCTGGTCACGCTCACCCCGCGCGCCGCCCGGGCGGCGATGGCGTTCGGCTACCAGCATCGGTCGGTCAACCGGGAGGTGCGCTGGGCCGGGGGATTGCACGATGCGTTTCGCAAGTGCACCGACGAGAACGCGGCGCGCATCGATCACGTCGAGGAATGGCTGCTGCGCATCTGCGACGTCGAGGCGGCGCTGTCGCAGCGCGGCTACCCGCCGGTGCATGGTGAACTGCACCTCGATGTGCAGGACAACGTCATCGCCGACAACGCCGGTCGCTATGTGCTTAGCCTGCGCGGCGGCGAGCCGACCGTGCAACGGGGCGGCAGTGGGCGGATCGACCTGGACGTCCGGGCGTTGGCGGCGATCTACACCGGCCACGCGACCCCGCAGGCCATGCACGCCGCCGGCCGACTCGACGGACCCGCCGACGATTTGGCTCCCCTGGCGCTGGCCTTTTCGGGCGAACCACCGTTCATGCTGGATCAGTTCTGAGCAGGTGACAGGGCTTGGGGCAAAGGGCTTAGGGTAAGCGATGTGCCACGAAGCCCTATTCTCCAAGCCCTCGGTATTTTGTTTGTACCATGTTCGGTATGCCCGTTGGTACACTCGCGCGGTTGCCTGCATGCAAGGAAGGAGTCCGCCAGGGATGGCTGACAACGTCGACGCCGCGCCGTTCATTCATCTGCATCTGCACAGCGAATACTCGCTGCTCGATGGGGCCAACCGCATCGACGAGCTTGTGACGCGCGTGAAGGAGCTGGGCATGGACGCGGTCGCCGTGACCGACCACGGCAACCTCCACGCCGCCGCCCAGTTCTACGCCGCCGCGACCCGGGCCGGCGTCAAACCCATCCTCGGCATCGAAGGCTACGTCGCCCCCGACACCAACGGCCGCCCCGGCGACCGCCGCGACAAGACCTACACCGGCATCCAGGACGGCGGGTTCCACCTCGTCCTCCTCGCCGAAAACCAGACCGGCTGGGCCAACCTCCTCAAGCTCAGCTCCGACGCGTATCTCAACGGCTTCTACTACAAGCCGCGCATGGACAAGTCGACGCTCGCCCAGTGGCACGACGGCCTGATCGCCATCAACGGCCACCTCGGGTCCAGCCTCGCCCACTACCTCACCCAATACGAACGCACCAAGGACGAGGCCCACTGGAAAGCGGCGATCGCCGAGGCCAAATGGCACGCCGAAACCTTCGGCGCCAATGAACAAGGCGAGCCGCGTTTCTACATCGAACTCCAACGCCACATCCAGGAACAGGAAGCGATCAACCCGCACCTGGTCCATCTGGCCGGCGAGCTCGACCTGCCGCTGGTGTGTGACAACGACGCGCACTTCCTCAAGGCCGACGATCACGACGCGCACGATTCGCTGATCTGCATCTCCACCGGCAAGATCAAGGACGACACCGCGCGGATGACCTACCCGGCGGACCTGTACGTCAAGAGCCCGGAGGAGATGGCCGACCTTTTCGCCGGTTACCTTGATGGCGCGGGGGACGAGGCCCTGGCCAACACCCGCAGGATCGCCGACCGGTGCAACGTCGAGCTGGATTTCAACGCCAACCACGCCCCGGTGGTCAAGGTCGTATACCGGGGCGGCAACGCCGTCTGCCCCGACGCCGCCGCGGCCCGCAAGCAGGTCAAGGCCTTCAAGTGCGAACATCCCCTCGGCTCGACCGAGTGGTACAAGGCGTTCTGCGCGCAGTTCGAGTTGCATCCGTATGACAGCCACAAGGACCACGACTCCAACGAGGAGTTGAAAACCGCGTGTGACGGGGCGTTGCGCCTGCTCGCCGAAGCCGGGGCCGTCTGGCGGTACGGACCGGACGGCATCACCGACGAGATTCGCGCCCGGATGGAGCGCGAACTGGGCGTCCTCGCGGACAAGCTCATCAGTGCGTACTTCCTGATCGTGTGGGACTTCGTGAAC
>CAYYPN010000188.1:0-6251 GCA_964473545.1 uncultured Planctomycetaceae bacterium | reverse complement strand
GCAATGCCCAACAGATGCGGGCCGACTCGTCGTAGCGCTGCTGACGATGGCGCAGCACGGCCAGGTGATGGTAGAGCATGACGCGCACCGTGCGGTAGAGCGTGAAACGATCCAGGCCCTGGGCGAGGGTGCGCTCCAGTTCTTCGAGGGGGGCTTCGGTGGCCGACAGTTGGGCCGACTGCATGGCCAGGCGGGCGGTGGTGCTGCTGAGTGCGTTGGCGACGAGCCAGCCGACCAGACCCGACCCCATCGCAACCATGGGCCAGCTTGACTGGGCGAACGGCGGCATCGCGGAGGCGATGTAGCCAATCGCCACCGAGGCGATCAGGGCGAACTTCACCGTCGAGCTGACGGCGAACTGCCGCTCGAAACGTTGCGGGTCGAACTGCAAACCGGCCGTGGTCATGCCGCGGCATCCTCCGCCATGACCTGCGCAAGCGTCGGGGCGGGCGGCGGGCCATCGGGCTCGAGCAACGGCGCGACCTCGGGCAGATGGGCGGCGATGTGAACGGGCGACTGGAGCAAAGTCGCGTCACGCCACCAGCGCGCCGCACGGTCCTGTTCACCGGCCCGCTGACACGCCACCGCCATCAGGGCGTAGTACCCCCCCGCCTCGACGCCGAGCGGGCGCAACGCTTCGTGCAGTTCATCCCGGTCGTTCGCCGCCAGTGCCGCCGGGTCATGATGCGTTTTGAGTTGGCGATACAACTCGCCGGCCCGGTACAGCGCACCGGGCAACGGGGCGTCGGCATGTGGCGCAATCGCGCGAAGCTCCCGGTCGGCGTCGGCCAGACGATCCTCATGCAGCAGCCCGATCAGCCGCTGCCCGCGCAGCACCGTCGTCATCGGCCCGTCCTCCCCGATACGTTCGATGAGAAAGTCGTACACGCCGACCGCCGGCTCCCACGCGCCCAGTTGCATGTAATTTTCCCCCAGCATGATGATCGTCTGGGCATGAAACTCCGGCCAGTTGCGCACCTGCGGGATCAAACGCCAGGCCAAGTCCGCCGCCCGGTCGGATTGTCGCAGCATGGTCAGTTCGCGCACCTCGCGTACGCCGTTGCGGGCGCGGCTCAGGATGTGGCGCCGATACAGCAACCACCCGGCGAAGCCGAACAGCACCGCCCACGGCGCGATCAGCAGCAACGGATGCTCACCGCCCAGCAACAGCAACAGGCCCAGCGCCGCGATGACCAGCCAGAGGATCAAGCGGCGGGAGCGTGGGGCGATCGGGCCGTTGTCTTCGAGATATTGCCGGAGCGTCGCCGCGTCGGGCTGCGCGTCATGCGGTGAGCGATTCATCGTAGGGTCAGTTTAGTCGATCCCCGGTGCCAAGGCAGGCGTCACTGCTCCATGACCGCACCAAGGGTCTGGGCCTGTTCCTGGAGCCAGCGGACCTTGCGTTCGATCATGAACAGGAAATCCAGCCCGTTCATGCGGGCGAAGCTGCCGGTGGCGGCGATGGGGATGGCCGCCTCGGCGATCAACGCCTCGATCATCAGCCAGGGCGCGATGGCCAGTTCCGCCGTGGAGAGCTGGTTGACCCGGTCGTAGCCGATGAGGAATCGCTTGTACCGGGTGACATCGAGGTACTCCGGCCACTCGGAAGGGTCGTCCCCCCCGCCGACGATGGCGAACTGCAGCGCGCCGTTGGCGGTGTCGATGATGCGCTGCTGCAGGCGGGCCGCATCGTAGTCGATGACCGCGACGACCCGCGCCCCGCGGAAGAGCATGTTGCCCGGATGCCAGTCGCTGTGAATGATCTGCACGGGCCAGTCCATCATGCCGCTGGCGTTGGCCTTTTCAGCCGCGTCGTCGTAGCTCTGGCGAAGGAAGGCGATCAGATCCTGCATGCGATGCGCCTGGTCACCGGCGGCGCGGGGGTCGACCTTCTCCAGCGTGCGCGGTACCTGGTCGATCGAGTTCTGCACGGTCCGCGACGCGTGGTAGGAGCCCTTCGACGGTTCGTAGTCGCTTTGAAAATCGACCAGCAGCTTGTGAAACAGGCCAAGCGTCTTGCCCGAGTCCTGCGTACCTTCGAGGCTCATGTCGTAGCCGGTGCCGCGAATGTACTCGAAGACCTCGTAGATGTTGTCGTCGAGTTGCAGCATCGAGTTGTTGTCGCGGGTCGTGCCGATCAGGTGCGGCAAGGGGAACTGCTTGGCGGCCAGGTGCAACTGGATGCTGTGACAGAACGCGACTTTGAAGGCGTCGTCCTTGCCGCGTGCGCGCCGTTTGAGCAGGTACAGGCCCTTGTCAGTGCGCAGGATGAGCTTGGGCGCGCGGCGGGAGCCCCGGGGAAAGTCCTGCAGTTTCTCGATGACCCCCAGATCGTAATGGCTGAGCACGGTCGCCAGCTCGAATGCGCCAAATTGGTCCCGATCCCCGGCATCACGGCCGCTCATGCCGACACTGGTGACACCACGGGCGCTGGAGATCGCCACGGACTGGCTGGGACTCAGGTTTTGCGGGTCTTCGGCCAAAATCCGGCGCCCTTGAAGCTGCCCCCCGGCATCTGACCATTCCTTGACTCGCCGGCACCAGCCTACGGCATCGGACGCACGCAAGCCAGCCCCGCCCCACTTATTCCACGTTTTGAACCTGCTCCTTGATTCGGTCGATCAGGCCCTTGACCTCGACAATGGTGCGGCTGATCGTCGCGTCATTCGACTTGCTGGCGATCGTGTTGGCCTCACGAAGCAACTCCTGGGCCAGGAAATCCAGCGTTCGTCCCGCCGGCTCGCTGTCCTCGCGATGCACGATCTGCTCAAACTGGTCGAGGTGCGCCATGATCCGCTGCACTTCCTCAGCCACATCGCAACGCTCGGCATAGACCGACACTTCCTTGATCAGGTCGACCTCGTTAGCCTTGAGCTGGGCCCGGGCCATCAGCTCGTCGATGCGGTTGCGCAGGCGCATGTGGTATTCCTCGACGACCTGCGGCGCTTTCTCAGCGACGCCGCTGATGCGCCGGGCGATCTCGCCGCGGTGGCGCATGAGTTCCTCGGCCAGGCCGCGCCCTTCCTGTTGCCGCATCTCGGTCAGCTTGTCGCAGGCCTCACCCAGCAATTTCAAGACAGCCGGACGGGCACGGTCGATGACCTGGCTCGACTGGGGCGGCTGGATCACGCCCGGCAAGGCGAGGATGCTGCCAAGCTCGACCTGGGCCGACCCCAGATCGGTCTGCTTGACCGCATCGAGGTAGTACTGCAGGGCTTCGGGATTGACGTGGTAGGCGGCGGCCGCGGACTGGTCGCGCATCGAAACGTTGACGGTGACCGAGCCCCGGGTGATGCGCTTGCGCAGAAACGAATCCAACTCCGCCTCGAGCCCGGCAATCTCGTCGGGGGTGCGGATCATGGACTTGTAGTAACGGTTGTTCAGTGAACGGAGCTCGACGGCATAATGAACGCCGTCGTCTTCACTGGAAGCGACACCGAAACCGGTCATCGAACGGATCAAGTGGCTCTACTCCGTCGGTGCGTTGGCGTCGATCGGGGTCATGACGTCGGGTGTGGGCGCCGACTGTTCGTCGTCAGGAACGTCGACGTCGATCATCAGGTCGTCATCCGCAGGTTCGTTGGCGTCATTGGCGTCGATGGGCTCGGGTGCGGGTTGGCCGGTGACGGGCGTCGGGGTTGTGCCCGCGGGCATGGCCTCGGAGCCACCGGCGGGCGCATCCGAACGCGAACTGTAGACCAACCCGATCGCCAGCAGCAGAAAGATGACAAACACGACCGTGGTGACGACGGTCAGCACATCGCCGACCCTGGCGCCGAAGACGGCCTGCTGTCCCCCGCCGCCGCCCCCGCCGAAGGCGCCGGACAGACCACCGCCCTTGGGCTTCTGCACCAGAATCACCAGGATCATGAACGCTGCGACGACAAAGAACAACGTCGCCAGCACCCACGTAAATGCATTCGCCAGAATGAGCATGGTCATGAAACGTTCCCAGTCGAAGCGGGTGACCGACTACCAGCCGATCACAGCGCCGCTTTGAGGATTCCTTGGAAGTCGTCCACTTTGAGGCTGGCTCCGCCGATCAGCCCGCCGTCAATGTCGGGTTGGCCCAGCAGATCGCCGGCATTGCCCGGCTTCATCGACCCGCCGTACTGGATGCGGACCGCGTTAGCGACCTGGTCATTGTAGATCGCCTTGAGACAGTTTCGCACCGCCGCATGCGCCGCCTGGGCGTCGTCGGGGGTGGCGGTCTTGCCGGTGCCGATCGCCCAGACCGGCTCGTAAGCGATGGTCACGTCGGCCATCTGCTCGGCGGTCACGCCCGCCAGGCCCAGGCAGGTCTGGCCGAAGTTGACCAAGTCGGTCTTGTTGGCTTCGCGCTGCTCGATCTTTTCGCCGATGCAGAGGATGACGTGCATCCCGGACTCAAGGGCGGCGAGCACCTTTTCGTTGATCAGCGCATCGGACTCGCCGATGACGTGGCGCCGTTCGGAGTGGCCGACCAGGACGACCTTGACGCCCACATCCTTGAGCATGCTCAGGGAAACCTCGCCGGTGAAGGCGCCGTTGGCTTCGTGGTAGAAGTCCTGGGCGCCGAGCATGATCTTCGAGCCCGCGGCACAGAGCTTTTCGCCGACCGCCGCGAGGTACGGGAACGCCGGGCAGATCGCCACGTCGACCTTGTCGGTATCGGTGAATGCGGTCAGCCCTTCAGCAAGGGCGACAGCCTCGTCCATGTGCAGGTTCATCTTCCAGTTGCCGCCGACGAACGGCTTGCGATCGGCCATATCAGACTCCGTAGTTCAAAGGTTCGGGCCGGGGCTCGGGGTAGAACCGGGTAGTATAACAAAACCCCCGAACAGGGCCAGCGGAGTCGTGGGGCGGGGAAAATCCCGCCCGGGTACGGAAGAGCCGGCCAGCCCGAGACAAGGGCCGGAGCTTGCCGGGTGTGATGTGCTGGAATTGGGCGATGACCAAGCGGTTTCCGTCGATGCCGACAGCCATGCCGAGCCACGAGTCATATCGAGTCCCCTCGCCGTCGCGCCAAGCGAGCGATCGACCGTTACACCCGCGAGATGTAGCTGCCGTCGAGGGTGGAGACACGCACCATCTCGCCATTTTCGATGAACGGGGGCACACGCGTCTTCAAGCCCGTCTCCAGTTCCGCTTCCTTGAGTTGGTTGGTCGCGGTCGCCCCCTTGACCTGCGGTGCGGTTTCGGTGACTTGCAGGTCCACCGCCGCGGGCAGTTCCATCGACACCGGTTTGCCCCCGTGCATGAGCACGACGATGACGGTGTTGGCCTTCACGTAGACAATGTCGTCGCCGATCAGGTCGGTCGGCAGCGTCACCTGATCGAAGGTTTCCTGATCCATGAAGACGTACCCTACGCCGTCGGGATAGAGGTACTCCATCTCGCGCCGGTCGAGGTCGACCTGGTTGACTTCCTCGCTGGCGCGGAGTCGCTTGTCGCTGACAGAGCCTGAGACGACGTTTTTGAGCTTGGCCTGCACGTAAGCCGGTCCCTTGCCGGGTTTGACGTGCTCGGTCTTGCGGAGGACAAAAAGTTGGCCGTCGATATTCACGGCCATGCCGGGCTTGAGGTCGTTGGCTTTCACGAAATCGATCTCCCAAGAGGTCGCAGGGGGTGGGCATGATAACGAGGGGAGCGGTTGCGGCCAAACGGGCAGGAAACGGCCACATATCCCCGCGCTTGAAACAGTGGCCCCGCCCCTTGTGTGGACATACAATTACCCATGGCCGGGCGATGTCGGGACTGCCGGCCGCACAGTCAGAATGAGCCGCGGGCCCTTGCCGCATTGGAGCGATCGGATTGTAAACCCGTGTGGCTGCGGGGTTTTCCCTGATTGTGTTCCGCAACGAAGCGTATACGCTGTTGCGATCGTGTTTTGTGTGCTTGGCCGGATTTTCCCCTGAACAGGTCACCCGCCCAGTGCCCATCGTTCACGTCATTGCGACGGATTCCCAAACTCGTGCCGACCTGGTCTCCACGCTGAGCACCGGTGACTGGCAGGTCGTCCCGTACGCTCATACCGATGAACTGCTTGACCGCGCCGCCACGACCGGGGCGAAGTCGCAACAGGCCCAATGCGTCGTGGCCGCCATGAATGGTCCGGCCACCCCCGCCCCGGCGGACGTGTGCCGACTGGTCCAGCAGCAGCCGCTACCCGTGCTTGTGGTCTATCACCAGGCGCAACTGAATCGATCGATCGAGTTCATGCGATGCGGCGTTGTGGACGTGGTACCCGCACCCGTGGACGTCCCAGCGCT
>CAYYPN010000187.1:0-6278 GCA_964473545.1 uncultured Planctomycetaceae bacterium | reverse complement strand
CTTGCCGCGCACGGCGCTATCCAGTCCCGTGCCGAGCAGGGCGTCGATGACCAGATCGCAAGGGTCGAGGTTGCGGAGCAGTTCGAGTGGTTCGTCGGGCGCATCGATGAGCTGCAAGTCCATCGCGGTGCAGATGTCGAGGTTGACCTTGGCGTCGCCGTCATACTTGCCGCGTTCCTTGAGCAACACGATGGTGACGTTGACGCCGCGGTTGTGCAGGTGTCTTGCCGCGGCCAGACCATCGCCGCCGTTGTTCCCGCCCCCGACAAGGATGAGTACGTTCGCATTGCTGCCGTCATTCAGCATATCCCCGGCGGCATCGGCGACCTGGCGCGAGGCATTTTCCATCAACACGATGCTGGGCATGCCGTAGCGTTCGACCGCCGCGGCATCGACCCGGCGCACCGCTTCCCGCGTGAAGATCAGTTCATCCGTCATGGCCGGCCTTGCGTCGTGCCTCGACGATCGCCATCGTCCGCTCGATGGCGGCATCGAGATCGTCGTTGATCACGAAATGATCGTAGGCACCGCAGGCCCGGGCTTCGGCGATCTCGCGCTTGGCCTCGCCGAACCGTCGCTGAATGGTCGGCTCATCGTCGCGGCCGCGCTTGCGCAACCGCTCCAGCAGCGTCCCTTCGTTCGGCGGATCGATGAAGATCGCCAGTGCCTCGGACATCGCCGCCTTGATCTGCTTGCCGCCGGCGACGTCGATCTCGAGGATCACGTCGCGGCCGGCTTCGATGTTTTCCTCGACCATCTTTCGCGGCGTGCCGTAGAGGTTGCCGAACACCTCGGCCCACTCGAGCAATTCACCGTCGGCGACGGCCCGGCGGAAGCGCGGCTCGTCGACGAAGAAGTAATCCACGCCTTCGGCATCCTGCTCGCTCTGCGGCCGCGTGGTCATGGACACGCTGAACACCGCGTCGAGCTTGCGCTCCAGGGCGTGGGCGATGCTGGACTTACCGACACCGGAAGGACCGGAGATGATGATGGCCAGGGCCGAACTACTCAATCTGATACATCCTCACGTGAGCCCACGGCCGCGCCATGGACGAGATACAGGACCGCCATGCGCACCGCCAGACCGTTGGTGACCTGTTGGAGGATGGCGGAGTTGGGGCCGTCGGCAACTTCGGATTCGATTTCCAGGCCTCGGTTGATCGGACCGGGGTGCATGACGAGCACGTCCTTCTTCATGCGGGCCAGGCGTTGGGCGGTCAGGCCGAACATCTTGGAATACTCGCGGGTGCTGGGGAAGGCGGGACTGGTCAGGCGTTCGAACTGCACGCGGAGCATGTTGATCACGTCGACCTGGCCGAGCACTTCGTCGAGGCTGGTGTGCAGTTGACAGCCCATGTCCGCAAAGCCTGCAGGCAGCAGGGTCGGCGGGCCGACGAGGTGGACGTGGGCCCCGAGTCTGGTCAGGCCGTGCACGTTGGACCGGGCGACGCGGCTGTGGGCGATGTCGCCGACGATGGCGACGTCCAGGCCGCTCAGGTCGAAGTCCTCGCGCCCGAGTCGCCGGCCGATGGTGTAGATGTCGAGCAGGCCCTGGGTGGGGTGTTCGTGCTGTCCGTCGCCGGCGTTGACGACCGAGCAGTCGACATGCTGGGCCAGGTGATGCGACGCGCCGGAACGATTGTGGCGGCAGACAATGATGTCAACGCCCATCGCCTCGATGTTGCGGGCGGTGTCGGCGAGCGTCTCGCCTTTGCTCAGGCTCGAGCCGGCGGCGCTGAAGTCCAGCGTGTCGGCACTCAAGCGGCTGGCCGCAAGGTAGAAGCTGCTCTTGGTGCGGGTGCTGGGCTCGAAGAAGAGATTCACCACGACCTTGCCGCGGAGGGCGGGAACCTTCTTGACGCTGCGGGTGGAGACGGACTCGAACCCGCGGGCGGTCTGGAGCACGAAGCGAAGGTCGTCGGCACTGAGCTCTTCCAACGCGAGCAGGTGCTTGTGGGGCCAGACGTATTCAATCGCATCCTTAGCGGGCAAGGTCGGGTTTCTCCTGCGCTAACCGGTCGTGGCGGGCTGGTTGAGGACGACGATACGGTCGGCGTCATCGGTCGGTTCAAACTCGACGCACACATGCTGATTGAGCCCGGCGTCGATGCGCCGACCGACGAAGTCGGGACAGATCGGCAACTCGCGCCCCCCGCGATCGACGAGCACCGCCAGGCGAATGCATTCAGGTCGGCCGAAGTCGATCAACGACTGCAACGCCGCGCGAACGCTCCGGCCGCTCATCAAAACGTCATCGACCAGCACGATGCGGGCACCGTCGACATCGAAGTCGAGTTCGGTCGTGCGGACGATCGGTTGCGGACCGAGTTCGGACAGGTCGTCGCGATACAGGCTGATGTCCAGCGCCCCGGTGTAGGTCGGCTTCAGGCGCTGGGCGAGGCGCTGGGCGAGCACATCCCCACGCCGGCGAATCCCGACGATCGCCCACGGCTCGTCGCCACCCATCGCCTCGGCGATCGCGTCGGCGAGCGTCTGGATGAGTCGGCGGACCTCGTTGGCATCGGCAACAACGGGCATGGTGGCCATGATACGAAGCGGCGTGGTGGGGGGAAAGGCCGCACATAATAGCCAGCCATGCGGACCAGGGTCCCCCCGGGATCGCCCGGCAGATGGCGGCGATCAGAATCGCCGGCTATTAAGGATGTAAGTCAGCGTTTGTCTTTCGACTCAAGCAGCAACTGCGGGTCGGCGACGATTTCGATCGCGGCGGTCGCTTCGTCCATCGTCTGGCCGATCTCGTCGGTGATCGTCACCTTGAGCAGGTACTTGCCGACGGTCAGGCGGTCGGAGAGCTTGATGACCTGCACGACGAAAAAATCCTGGCGATGGTTGAGCGATTCGTCGGTGATCTCCACCGGGCGTTGCTTCCACACCGGCAGGCCGTCCGTCTGGTTGTACAGGACGATCTCCTGGGTGAGGCGGGCATGGTTCATGCCGTCGCCCTTGCGGCGGGTCTGGAAGTTATCCAGCTCCGCGTAGACGATCATCGGTTGAGTCCGCCCGGCGAGGAAGACGTTGCGGCCGAACGTCTCGTACACGCCGTAGCCGTTGACCCGCTTGCACAACTTCAGGTTGACAATCCGCAGGGACCGGCCCACGGCGACTTGCTCGGACAGTTGATCGGCGAGGTTTTCCAGCAACTGCCGATCCGCTCGCCGGTCCTTGCCCAGCGCCCGGCCCATCTCGACGAACGTGCGCTGGTAAGCCATGACCACACGCCGATCGGCGGTGCTCAATCCGGTCACCTCGCTTTCGGTCAGTTCCCGGGAGGGGTCGATCACCGCCAGGGCCGCCCGCGCGATCCACGGCCGCAGGGAATCGTCGGCCTCGCGCGTCGCCTGCCGCAGGGACCGGGCCAACGCGGTGACCAGTGACTCGGTGGACTTGGGCGCGGTAGCAGGTTGTGGCGTGGGTGCGACCGGTTCGGGGTCAGGTTCGGGCTTGGGTTGAACGGGCGGTTCATAACGCACGGCCGGTCGGGGTTGCGGCGGGCGCGCTGCGGATGACGAACCGGTGGACGACTCGGTTCCGGGGGCGGGCGACAGCCATTCGACGTCGAAATCGGCGTTGGCGTTGGGCTCGCCGTATTGGCTGGCGTACTCTTGGGTTTGCTGAGCGAGGGCGCCGGTGTTGTTGGGCGCGGGGGCGGTCGGATGGGTCGTGGTGTTGGTTTGGGTCGGTTCGTTGCAGGCATGCAGCGACAGCAGGACAGCGGCGAGTGCGACGAGATGGGTCAATGGGTGTTGCCGCATGGTCGATGCCTCCTGCATCTAAGGGCCGCTGGGCCGCGGGTCTCGGCGTCCTTGCCGGGATGATTCTACCCGAGGCGGCGGCTGAGCAAAACGCAAAAGCGTTCGAGGTTGCGTCGGGCGTCGCCGAACCCGCTCTTGCTGCGGGCGTCGAGTTCGACCGCCGCGCCCAGCAGGTGCGTCGCCCCGCCGGGCCCCAGTCGTTTGGCGGCCTGGATGAACGGCGTCTGCTTCCACTGCGGGAAGATGCGCAGCTCCTTGCAGATGTCGAAGTCGCGCCGTCCCTGGGCGAGCATCATCGACGCGTGGGCCAGCTTGGCCGCGAGGTCCGACGCCGCCCGCATGAGCATGACCTCGTGAGCGCCGGCCAGGTCGTTGAGTTCCACGAGCTTGTTGAACAACGTCCGGGCGTTGCCACTGAGCATCGCGTCCTGCATCGCCGACCAGGCGTACTCCTCGTCACTGGCCCGACCGACGAGGGCTTCGACATCTTCAGGTTCGATTTTCCTGCCGTCGCCGAGGCCGGCTGCGAGTTTGCCGAGTTCACCGTCGAGCCGGCCGAGGTTCTTGCCGATGCGTTCGATGAGCAGTTCCGCCGCGGCCGGAGCGATGTCGCACTGGTGCGTCGATTTGGCCCGTTCCCGGATCCATGACTTCAAGCTGCCGGGGGGCGTGGTGCATTCGACGACCTGGCCGACCTTGGCAATTGCCTTGTGCAGCCGCCACGACTTGTTCCACTTGTCCGGCTTGAGCAACAGCGTCGCCTGTTCCGCCGGGCTCTCGGCGTAACGCTCCAACGCCTCCCGCTGGTCGGTCACGAACTTGTCGGCGTCGGCGACGACGACCAGCTTGTGCTGCATCATCAACCCGAAACTGCGCAACTCGTCCAGCACCTCCGCCAGCGTCGCCTGCGTCCCGTCGAAGCGGATGGCATCGACTTGCGTGTCACGGGCCGCGGCCAGGGACTCCTTGAGCTTCCGCTGCGCATCATCGATCAGCAGCGGCTCCTTGCCGTACAGCGTGACGATGCGCTCCTCGCCGGTGAACTCAACGGATTTAGCGGGTCCCTTGGCCATGGTGTTCGGTCATTGTGCGCCGACAAGCAGCACCACCGCGTGGCAGGCGATGGCGCGTTCTTCGCCGATGGCGTCGACCTTTTCGTGGGTCTTGCCTTTGATGTTGATCTGGTCGACCTCGCAGCCGAGCAGGTAGGCGATGTTGCGACGGATGTGGTCTTTGTGCGGGCCGATTCTGGGCTTCTGGCAGATGACGGTGACGTCGAGGTTGCCGACACGATAGCCGACCTCGCGCATCAGCCGATCGGCCTCGGCGACGAATACCTGCGAGTCGGCGCCTTGCCACTGCGGGTCATGGTCGGGGAACAACTGCCCGATGTCCGGCTTGCACAACGCGCCAAGGATCGCGTCGGTGACCGAATGGTAGACCACGTCCCCGTCGCTATGCCCGGCCGCCCCGCGATCGTGCTCGATGGTCACGCCCCCGACAACCATGGGGCGTCCCGGTTCGAGGCGATGCAGGTCAAAGCCATGTCCGATGCGCATGTTCATGGTTCTCACATCACAGAGGGCGCTGGGGCACGGAGGCACAGAGGGGATGGCAAAGCAGGGAAGCATAAAAACAGAAAACCATAAAATGAATTTGGCTCTGTGTCTTTGCGCCCTCTGTGATTCATTTCAGCCCATACTCTTTCAACTTCCGGTACAGCGTGCGTTCGCCGATGCCCAGGAGTTTTGCCGCTTGTTCGCGGTTGCCCTGGGTCATACGGAGCGTGTTGCGGATGGCCTGCTTCTCAATCTGTTCCAGGCTCATGCCCGCCAATGACCCGCCGCCTGATTCCTGCGACTCACCGGCCGTGCGGATCTCGGCGGGGACGTCGTTGAACATGATCTCGCTGCCGGTGGCGACGATGATCATGTTCTGCACGATGTTCATGAGTTGCCGAACATTGCCGGGCCAGTCGTATTGCGTAAGGGCGACCATCGCGTCGTCGGCCAGGTCGACGACCTCGCGGTCCATTCGCGCGGCATAGTGATGCACGTAATGGCGAACGAGCAGGGGGATGTCGTCGCGTCGCTCGCGCAGGGGTGGCAGGTGAATCCGCACGCCCTTGATGCGAAAGACCAGATCCTCGCGGAAGTCGCCCTGTTCAACGAGCTGGTCGAGGTCGTGGTTGGTGGCGCTGATGAATCGGACGTCGACGTGGCGGGGGGCGTTGTCGCCCACGCGCACGACCTCGCCGCTTTCGAGCACGCGCAGCAGCTTGGCCTGCATCTCCAGGGGCATGTCGCCGATCTCGTCGAGGAACAGCGTGCCCCCGTCGGCATACTCGAACACACCCTGACGTTCGCGGTCGGCCCCGGTGAAGGCGCCCTTGACGTGGCCGAACAGTTCACTTTCCAGAATCGACGCGCTCAGCCCGGCGCAGTTGATCGGCTTGAACGGCTTCTTCGACCGTTTGCTGTTGCGATGCACCGCCTGGGCGACGAG
>CAYYPN010000186.1:4498-6279 GCA_964473545.1 uncultured Planctomycetaceae bacterium | reverse complement strand
CGGCGTCATTCATGGCCAGCAGTCTACACGTTTTTCAGCCAGTCGAGCCACAGGCTCAGGCTCAACAGCGCGAACAGGCGGTGGGTGTGGTCGGCGGCACGCCGGTCGTGATCGTGAATCAGCTTCTCCACGCGCGACAGGCGGAACCCCAGCGTTTCCAGATGATCGGCCCGCAGGAGATGGTTGCGCAGCGCGTCGCGCAGGTCGTTGCGGAACCAATCGCCAAGCGGGATGGCGAAACCCATCTTGTCGCGATGCACGATGGCCCCCGGAAGGTGTTTGGACGCCACTTGCCGCAACAGACCTTTCAAGTGTCCTCCGGGGGTGAGCACGCCGACCGGCAGGTGGCTGGCCAGGTCGACGACCTGGCGATCGAGCATCGGGCAGCGCACTTCCAGGGCGACGCTCATCGACGCACGGTCGACCTTCCGCAGCAGGTCGAACGGCAGGTAGTGATGCAGGTCCCACCGTCGCGCGGCCTCGGCGGGGTCGGCCTCGTCGGGAAACTCCGGCGGCGCGTCGGGGGCCGGGCCCGCGTCGACGCCGAGCCAACCGAGCTGGCGGGGGGTGAACAGACGGACCATGTCGAGGTACTGCCGCGAGGGCGCGCTGTGGCGGGCCGCACGGATGAGTCGAGCGAAACGATGGCGGCCGCCCTTGGGGTCGGGATGGTCGAGCAGGGCGTCGGGCATGTGTCGCAGCCACCAGCGATGGGACCGCAACAGCCGCAGGGCGCGGTAGCGGTCGTACCCGGCGAACAGCTCGTCGCCGCCGTCGCCGGACAGGGCGACGGTCACGTGCTCGCGCGCGGCGCGGCTGAGCCAGTAGGTCGGCAGGATCGACGCATCGCCCGGCGGCTCGCCGCAGATGCTGACCAGGTGTTTCAGGTCGTGCTCGACGTCACCCTCGGCGACAAGCTGGCGATGTTCGGCGCCGATGTGGCGGGCGACCTGATCGGCGTATTGACTTTCGTCGTAACGGGCGTCGGGCATGGCGACGCTGAACGTCTGCAGCCTGGCGTCGGTCAACTGTTTCTGGGCCAGGGCGGCGATGAGCGACGAGTCGATGCCGCCGGACAGGAAGCACCCCAGCGGCACGTCGGCTTCGAGGCGACTGGTCACGGCGTCGGTGAGCAGTTCCTCGATGGCGTCGGCGGCGCCGAGGCGGGTGCTGCTGCGGCTCAGGGGCGCCGGTTGCCAGTAACGCTGGGTCTGCACGCGGCCGGCGGCGTCGATACGCATCCAGTGCCCGGCGGGAACCTCGGTCACCCCCTCGAGCAGGGATCGCCCGAACGTGTAGCCGAACGTCAGGTAATCGGCCAGCGCATCGGGATCAACCCCCGGCAGCGATGAGCAACCCGCGACCAGGCCGCTGATGAGTGACGCGAAGACAAGCTGGCGTGGGTCACGCCGGATGTACAGCGGCTTCTTGCCGACACGGTCACGGCAAAGGAACAACTCGCCCCCGCCCCCGGAGGGGGTCGATGCGTAGATCGCGAAGGCGAACATGCCGTCGAGGTGTTTGGGCAGGTCGTCGCCCCATTCGCGGTAGCCGTGGAGCAGAACTTCGGTGTCGGAGTGGTCGGAGGCAAAGCGGTGCCCGCGCTTTTCCAGGAGCTTGCGCAGGCGGCGGTGGTTGTAGATCTCGCCGTTGAACACCAGCGACAGCGGCGGCAACTCGCCGCAGCCTTCGATGTGCATCGGCTGGTCGCCGGAAAGCAGGTCGATCACGCTCAACCGCGTGTGCGCCAACCCGCAGGGACCGCTTGTCCAGTCGCCGTG
>CAYYPN010000186.1:0-4488 GCA_964473545.1 uncultured Planctomycetaceae bacterium | reverse complement strand
ACGGTGGGCCAGTGCGCGGCGCATGCGATCGAGCGCCGCGTTGTCAGGCGGGGAAGTGTCGAATCGCAAGACTCCGGCTACGCCACACATGGGTGCTGTCGTTAATCCGTTATCCCGTTAACTCGTTAATCCGTAATAAGCCTAACACGCAAGGTTCGGATTAACGAATCAACGGATTAACGAATCAACGATTAGACCGCGCTCGCCGGCGAATGGTGGCTCTGCACGCGGAGGTTGAGTTCCTTGAGTTGGAGCTCGTCGACGGGTGCGGGGGCTTCGGTCATGAGGTCGGCGCCGTTCTGGGTCTTGGGGAAGGCGATGACGTCGCGGATGTTGCTCGTGCCGACTATGTGCATGACCAGTCGATCCAGGCCGAACGCCAGGCCGCCATGCGGCGGCGTGCCGTACTGCAGGGCATCGAGGAGGAAGCCGAACTTCTGCCGGGCGGCTTCGGCGTTAATGCCGAGCAGGTTGAACACGCGCTGTTGTGTCTCGGGATGATGGATACGGATGGACCCACCGCCGAGCTCCGAGCCGTTGAGCACGAGGTCGTAGGCGTCGCTGAGCACGCTGACCGGATCGGATTCGATCTTGTCCAGGTCTTCGGGGCGCGGGGCGGTGAAGGGGTGATGCAGGGCGTACCAGCGTTTGTCTTCCTCGCTGTACTCGACGAGCGGGAAGTCGACGACCCACAGCCACCGCCATTGGCCTTCGGGGATCATGCCCCGGTCGTGGGCCAGCTTGACGCGCAACTCGCCCAGCACCCTCTCCACGACCTGTTTCCGGGAGTCGACGCCGAAGCAGACCATGTCGCCGTCTTCGAGTTCGAGGCGCGACTTGAGCTCGTCGGCCACGGGCGCGAGGAACTTGGCGATGCCGGTGGCGAACTCGCCGTCCTGCACGCGCACGACCGGCAGGCCGCCCGCGCCGAACTGCTTGACCCACTCGGCCAGCGCATCGGAGTCCTTGCGGCTCATCGACCCGCCGCCGGGCACGCGGATCGTCTTGACCATGCCACCGCCTTCGACCACGCCGGTGAACACCTTGAAGTCGGTCCTGCCCGCCAGGTCGGTCACGTCGACCAGTTCCATACCGAACCGCAGGTCCGGCCGATCGCTGCCATACCGGTCCATCGCCTGGGCATAAGTCATCCGCGGGATCGACGGCACGTCCACGTCGAGCAGTTCCTTCCACACCCGGCGAACCATGCCTTCGCACAGGTCCATCACGTCGTCGCGCTCGACAAACGCCATTTCCAGGTCGATCTGCGTGAACTCCGCCTGCCGATCGGCGCGGGGGTCTTCGTCACGGAAACAGCGCACGATCTGCAGGTACTTGTCCACGCTTGCGGTCATGAGAATCTGCTTGAACAACTGCGGACTCTGCGGCAGGGCGTAGAACGCACCGGCCTGCAAGCGTGACGGCACCAGGAAGTCGCGCGCCCCCTCCGGCGTCGACCGGCAAAGGAACGGCGTCTCCACCTCATAGAACCCCCGCTCATCGCAGTAGTCGCGCACCGCTTTCGTGACGCGATGCCGCGTACGCAGAATCTCCTGCATCCGGGGGCGGCGCAGGTCGATGTAGCGATGCTTGAGCCGATGCTCCTCACCGACCTTGCCCGCATCGTCCGGGCTGAACGGCGGGGTGGCGGCCTTGTTCAGCACCTCGACTTGGACACCGTTGATCTCGATCTCGCCGGTCGCCAGGCGGGGGTTGTAGAGCTTCTCGCCCGAGTCGGCGTCGACGCGTTCGAGGACCGTGCCCCGCACGGCCACGACATCTTCGTGCCGCAGCTTGTCGGCCAGCTTGTGGGCCTCGGCATTCTCGGGGTGGAAGACGATCTGGGTCAGGCCCTCGCGATCGCGCAGGTCGATGAAGATGACCCCGCCGTGGTCGCGGTAGTTGTTGACCCAGCCGTTGAGCACGACCGGCTGGTCGACGTCGGCAAGGCGAAGCTGTCCACAATGATGGGTGCGTTTGAGCATGGCTTATGGTCCGCGATTTTGTGGCAAAGTCGGGCATCATAACACTTCGTCCCCGGCGAGTCGCCGGGAGTCGGTTTGCACGCCAGGGGCCGATCCTTGTCAAACCGCCGTATCGCGCCGATAATGCCTGGATCATAAGTGACGGACTCGCAAGGGGTCCGGAACGGCGTCGGGCCTTGCCGGCCAAGCGGTGGGAAGGCCCGACCTGATCTCGGAGTGCAATCCTCATGGCAAGATCGCGTAAGAAGCTCGGCCAGATTCTCGTCCGCTGGGGCGTGGTCACCGAGCAGCAGGTCGACGAAGCCCTTAAAGTCGCCGAAGCCCAAGGCAAGCGCGTCGGCGAAGTCCTCGTCGAACTCGGCCACTGCGAAGAAGACGACGTCGCCAAGGCCCTGGCCAGCCAGTTCGATCTCGAGTACATCGACCTCGACAGCCAGGACGCGATGAAAGCGTCGAACCTCTCCCTGATTCCGCAGGACCTGGTGCAACGCTTCCTCGTCCTGCCCCTGGAGAAGAAGGACGGCAAGCTCAAGATCCTCGTCCACGACCCGATGGACCTGGAGCTGATGGACATGCTCCGGTTCCGCCTGGACTCGGAGATCGAGACCGCCGTCGGCAGCCGCAGCAAGATCAAGAGTTTCATCGAGACGATGTTCAGCGAGACTGAAACATCGATCGACATGACAGTGCAAAGCCTCAGCGAAGAGGCCGAGGGAGCCGAGGGCGAGGATGCGGCGGAGATGGCGGCGAAGGAGGCGGCCGACGCGCCGATCGTTCGCCTGGTCGGCAAGATCATCACCGAGGCGGTCAACAGCCGCGCGTCGGATATTCACATCGAGCCGATGGCCAACCGCGTCCGCCTGCGTTACCGCATCGACGGCGTGTGCATGGAGCGCGACAACCTGCCCAAACGCATGCAGTCGTCGATCATCGCCCGCCTGAAGATCATGGCCGGGATGAAGATCCAGGAACGCCGCGTCCCCCAGGACGGCCGCATCAAGATGCAGGTCGCCGGCGAGCAGATCGACTTCCGTGTGTCGGCATGCCCGGCGTATCACGGCGAGTCGATCGTCCTGCGTATTCTGCGGCCCGAGTCGGTGCGCATCGGCCTGCCCAACCTCGGGTTCGAGCCGGACCACATGGAATTGTTCAATCGCATGATCCGTCGGCCCAACGGCATCTTCCTCGTCACCGGGCCCACCGGTTCGGGCAAGACGACGACGCTGTACTCGGCTCTGGACGTGCTCAACCGGCCGGACACCAAGATCATCACCGCGGAAGACCCGGTCGAATACAACTTCGTCGGGATCAACCAGTGCCAGGTGCGTGAAGACATCGGCCTGAGCTTCGCCCGCATCCTCCGGGCTATGCTGCGTCAGGCGCCGGAGATCATTCTCGTCGGCGAGATTCGTGACAAGGAGGTGGCCGAGGTGGCCACACAGGCCGCCCTCACCGGCCACATGGTGTTCTCGACGCTGCACACGAATGACGCCCCGTCGGCGATCACGCGTCTGGTCGACATGGGCGTCAAGCCGTTCCTCGTGGCCAGTTCGATTCAGGCGGTGATGGCCCAGCGTCTGATTCGCGTGCTGTGCAGCGAGTGCAAAGAGCCGGACCCCGAGCCCAACCGCCACTACATGCGGCTGATCGGGCTCAAGGAGAAGGACATCGAAGGCAAGACGATCTATCGGTCGGTCGGTTGCCGGGCGTGCGCGGGGACGGGTTTCCGCGGGCGTAAGGCGATCTTCGAGATCATGATCATGAACAGCGAGATTCGCGAGCTGGCGTTCAAGCGGGCGGCGACGAGCCACATCCGCAAGGCCGCCATCGCCGGGGGCATGGTCCCGCTGGTCGGCGACGGCCGCACCAAGGTGCTCAACGGCGTGACCACGCCCGAGGAAATCGCCCGCATCGCCCAGGTCGACGCCGCCGTCGGTGTGGAAGAAGAATGACTGCTCGAGAATGGACCTCAACTCAGGATGTAACTGCTTATGTCGACCGTGCACATTGACCGGCTTCTGGAAACCGTCATCAAACAGGGCGCCAGCGACCTGCACCTGACCGTGGGCAAGCCCCCGACCCTGCGACTGCACGGCCGACTGCGGGAACTGAAAACCAAGGTCCTCGACGGCGACGACACCGCCGGCCTCATGCGGTCGATCACCCCCGACCGCAACCAGCAGGAACTCCAGGAAGAGCACACGACCGACTTCGGCTTCGCCTACGGCGACAAAGCTCGCTTTCGTGTGTCGGTCTTCCGACAACGCGGCAACTACGCCATCTGCCTGCGTCAGATCCCCAACCAGTTGCTGACGTTCGACCAGATCGGCCTGCCGGGCATCGTCAAGGAACTGTGTCGCCGCCCGCGCGGGCTGTTCCTCGTGACCGGACCGACCGGTTCGGGCAAAACCACGACCCTGGCCTCGATGATCAACTACATCAACGAGGAGTTCGATCGGCACATCATCACCGTCGAAGACCCGATCGAATACTACCATCCCCA
>CAYYPN010000185.1:0-6302 GCA_964473545.1 uncultured Planctomycetaceae bacterium | reverse complement strand
AGCTTCCCGTGGGTCGGCGTGAGGGGTTGCCGATCTACTGCGGGAGTTCGGCGTGATCGACCAGGTCCCCCCCGGAAATCGGCCGGCGCTGGGCCGAGGATGTGCGGGCGCTGTTCGATCGTCACGCCACCGCCTGGGCGGCGTGGATGTACCGGGCGCCGCCGAACAACTTCACGATGTACGATGAGCGCCGCCGACGCAGCCCGATGTGTCAAAGACTGTTGGGTAAACCCGAGCGGTGAGCCCTGCCGCGGCTGGGGGATCGAACCCAATCGGCGCGAGGGGGGGCGATGGTGGGATTGATGAGGATAAATGGCGAATTTCGAGGCGGCACGGAGGAATGTTTTTTTTGTTTTGTGGCCTGACCGGGGGATTTTGTGTTTGACACCGGCCGATGGGATGCTATTCTAGTCACGCAGTCGGTGATGGGATGAAAGAGAGAGACTTCCCCCCCAATCACCACAGACAATCAGGCGCAGGACGGGCGATGAGGCTACGCGCCGCATCCAGTCCGAACACATCGCGCGACGTTCGGTTATGTGGGTGATTATCCCCATAGCTGAAGATGCTGAATGTCCAGCAGCCGTCGACCGCAAGGTGTGATCCCCCTTCGGGGCGTCCGGTGCGCCTGTCACAGTTCTCTCTCTCTCTACACCAGCCGCCCGCGTTGCCTCTTAACGGAGCAGCGCGGGTTTTCTTTTCCCCTAACCTCCCGCCCTCCGCCCGGGCATGGTTTTCCGCGTTGCGCAGCGTTGTCAATATTCGCATCATGCCACCGCTTTGAGATGTTCCGGGGCAGAAGGTGTGCCCCGGATATGCGTGTGGCCCGAAGCCCCGCGAACCCGCCAGCCGCGCCCCACCGCGCGATGGTCCGCCGAATGCGCCTGTTCGGATGCATGCCGATCCCGCACAAGCTCGGGGCTTAAGTCGTTTCCGTGCGGGCCAGGTCGATTTCGATGCTGTAGGCGTCGCCGTCGTATTCGGTGCGGACGGGGTAGCCGGAGTTCTGGAAGACGGCAAGCATGGCCTTGTTCTCGGGCAGGCACTTGGCGTCGAAGCGTTTGACCCCGCGCTGGATGGCGATCTGGGCCAGGTCCTTGAGCAGGCGCGAACCCAGGCCCTTGTCCTGCCAGTCGTCTTGCACGATGAAGGCGACCTCCGCCGTCATGCTCCGGGGGTCGAGGAAGAACTGGCCGATCGCCACGAGTTCGTCGTCGCCCTGCGGGCCCGGGACCGTCGCCACGATCGCCAGGTTCTGCTGGTAGTCGACGTTGGTCAGTTGCTGCACATCCTTGTGCGGAAACGTCGCGGTATGCGTAAAAAACCGCTTGCGCACCGAGTCGGGCGAAAGCGAGTAAAGCAT
Source organism: uncultured Planctomycetaceae bacterium (assembly GCA_964473545.1). GTDB lineage: Bacteria > Planctomycetota > Phycisphaerae > Phycisphaerales > Zrk34 > CAYWKS01. Next base: position 4,939 of record CAYYPN010000185.1, on the reverse strand, counting down.
CTCGCTGAGCGTCTGTTCATCGGTCGGCTTGACCGGGCGAAGCAGAACCTGCGAACCGTCGCGCAGCGTTTCGAGTCGCTCCAGTTCCTCGGGATACCGCAGCTTGTCCCACGGCAACTCGATCTGATCCGGCGGGACGTAGCCGCGCTGCTTGGCGGCCTGGACGAGTTGCTGGCGAAACTTGGGATGGGCGATGTTGATCAGCGCCAGGGCCCGCTCGCGGATGCTCTTGCCGTGCAGGTAGGCGATGCCGTACTCGGTCACGACGTAATGCACGTCGGCGCGGGTGGTGACGACGCCGGCGCCTTCGCTGAGGGCGGGGGTGATGCGGCTGACGGTATCGTCCTTGGCCGTCGACGGCAGCGCGATGATCGCCTTGCCCCCGCGACTGCGGGCCGCGCCACGCACGAAGTCGACCTGCCCGCCAAACCCCGAGTACAACTGGTACCCGATCGAGTCGGCACACACCTGCCCGGTCAGGTCGATCTCCAACGCCACGTTGATCGCGACCATCTTCTCGTGCTGCGCGATGAGAAACGGATCGTTGACGTACTCGGTCGGGTGGAATTCGAACAGCGGATTGTTGTCGATGTAGTCGTAGAGCTTCTGCGAGCCCATGCAGAAGCTGGCGGTGATCTTGCCGCGGTTGATCGACTTCTTGGCGCTGGTCACCGCGCCGCTTTCAACAAGCTCAATGATCCAGTCACTGAACATCTCCGTATGGATGCCCAGGTCCTTCTTATGGTGCAGGAACTCGGCCACGGCCTGGGGGACGTTGCCGATGCCGATCTCGATGGTCGAACCGTCCTCGACGAGGTGGGCGACGTTCTCCCCGAGTTTGCGCAGTCGATCGTCGAGCTTGGGCGAGGGTGTTTCGACGATCGGCTCGTCATGGGCGACGAGCATGTCCATGTGATTGACGTGGATGAAGCTGTCGCCGTAGGTGCGGGGCATGCGTTCGTTGACCTGGGCGATGACGTAATGCGCGTTGGCGGCGGCGGCCTTGACGATGTCCACGCTCACGCCCAGGCTGCACAGCCCCCGCGCATCCGGCGGGCTGACCGTGATCAGCGCCACGTCGATCGGGATGCGCCCTTCCTCAAACTCGGCCGGCACCTCCGACAGAAAGATCGGCGTGTAATCGCCCATCCCCTGGGCCAGCGCCTCGCGCACGTTCTCGGCCACGAAAAATGTGTTCAGCCCGAAGCGACCGCGATGGGCCTCTTCGGCGTACGGCGCATCGCCCATCGTCAGCATGTGCACGACGTGCACGTCATGGATGTGCTGGGCCTTGACCATGGCGTCAACCAGGTGTTGCGGTTGCGCGCAGCCGGTCCCGATGAAGATGTTGTTCCCGGGCTTGATCAGCTTCATCGCCGCGGCAGCACTGCCGAGCCGATCGTGGTAGGCCTGTTTCCAGTCGAAAGATTGTGCAACGTTCATGGGGCTAGGTCTTTTCCACGCTGATGCGGGCGTCGACGGCGATGGGGCTGAACCCCGGCGGGCCGACGACGAACGGGTTGATGTCCATCTCCTGAATCTGCGGGAACTCGGTCACGAGTTGGCTCAGCCGCTGCAACGCCTCGGCCACGCTGTCGATGTCGACGCCTTCCCGGCCGCGGGCGCCCTTGAGCATGTTCCACGTGCGGGTGCTGGTGAGCATCTGCCGCGCCTCGTCGGCGGTCAGCGGCGCGAGATAGAAGCTCACGTCCTTGAGCACTTCGACGAAGATCCCCCCCATGCCGAACATCATCAGCGGACCGAACTGCGGGTCGCGCTGCATGCCGAGGATCACTTCCTGCCCGGTGCGGACCATTTCCTGCACGAGCACGCCGAGGATGTCCGCGTCGGGTTGCTTTTGCGGGATGCGGTACATCATCAGGTCAAAGGCGTCACGTACCTCCTGCGGATCGTTCAACCCGACCCGCACCCCGCCGCAGTCCGACTTGTGCAGGATGTCCGGCGACCAGATTTTCATCACGATGGGATAGCCGATCTGGTCGGCGATGCTGGCGGCCTGGTCGGCGGTGGTGGCGATCGACCCGCGGGGCGTGCGGAAGCCGTACGCCTCGAGAATCTCCTTTGCCTCCATCTCCCCGATCTCGCGCTCGCCGCGGCGCAGGTGTCGATCGACGATGCGCTCGACCCGGTGACGATTGACCGGGAACATCTTGACCACGCGCTGGGGCCGATTGCGCCAGTTCACATGGTCGACCATCGCCCGCAACGCCACGATCGCATCCTCGGGGCACGCGTAAGGGGGGACCTTGCCGGCTCGGAGGACGGTGTTGGCGTCGGCGACGGTGTCGGCGCCCATGAATGCCGCGAGCACCGGCTTGTCGCCGTGGCGTTTGGAAACCGCCACGATCGCCTCGGCCGTGTTCTTGCTCTGGGTCATCGCCTGCGGCGTGAGCAACACCAACGCCGCGTCGACATTCGGATCGGCCAGCGCCACGTCGAGGGCGAATTCATACCGGTCGGCCAGGGCGTCGCCGAGCACGTCGATGGGGTTGTGAATGTTCGCCGCCGAGGGCAGCTTTTCGCCCAGCTTGTCGATGGTGGCTTGTTCGAGTTTGGCAAAGGTCAGGCCGGCCCGCTCGATCGCGTCGGCGGCCAGAATCCCCGCCCCACCGGCGTTGGTGATTACCGCCACACTCGAACCCGACGGCAGTGGCTGGTAAGCGAACGCCTGGGCCATGTCGAACTGCTGGGTCACCGACGCACAGCGAATCACGCCGGCGCGGCGGAAGGCGCTTTCGTACACCGCCTCGGACCCGACCATCGAGCCGGTGTGGCTCGACGCGGCCTTGGCGCCGGCTTCGGTCGCCCCGGCCTTGAGCAGGACGATCGGCGTGTGATGCGAAATCTGCTCGGCCTCACGCACGAACTCGTTGCCGTTGCCGATGCTTTCCAAATAACCGGCGATGACGTGCGTATCGGGATCGCGGCCCAAGGCGCGGATGATGTCCAGTTCGTCGATGTCGGCCTTGTTGCCGATGCTGACGAGTTTGCTGAACCCGATGCCCGAGCGCAGCGACATGTCGAGGATGGCGGCGAGCAGCGCGCCGGACTGGCTGACGTAGCCGATCCCGCCCACACCGGGCATCGCGTCGCCGAAGCTGGCGTTGAGCTTGCTTGACGGTGCGATGACGCCCAGGCAGTTGGGCCCGAGCAGTCGCATGTGGTTGCGGCGGGCGAGTTCGACGATCTCGCGCTCGATGGCTGCGCCTTCTTCGCCGACTTCCTTGAAACCGGCGGTGATGATGATGACCGCCTTGACCCCGGCGTTGGCGCATTGCCTGATCGCCTCGATGACCACCGGGGCGGGAACGGTGACCACGGCCAGGTCGGGCCGATCCGGCAGCGAGCCGAGGTCGGCGTAGCAGGTGATGCCGTCGATGTCCGGAGCCTTGGGGTTGACCGGGTAGATCGCGCCTTGGTACCCGCCATCGCGGAGGTTGGTCACGATCTCATAGCCGACCTTGCCGGGGGTGCGGCTGGCGCCGATGACGGCGACGGAAGCGGGCGAGAAGAAGGATTCGAGGCTCATGGGCCGGTCCGTGGCCGATCGCTGGCCGGTTAAGGGGCGGGGATAAAGTTTAGGGCATCTGCTATTTTCGGACAAGTAGATGCGTTTTCTGTTTACTCCCGGTTACCCGCAGGGTATAGTTGAATGCACAACTCGCGGCATCATTTCCGCCGACTCACACATCTCGGAGGCCTTTGAGTATGGACGTGCAGACTTACAACGTCAGGATCCGTCGCGGTCAATGGATCGGTACGGCCAAAGTGAGCTGTGACAATTTCATCCACCAGGCCGGCAAAGGCGTGCTCGTCATCGACGACGGCGATGTGCACGAGCGACCCAACGCGGTCGACGCGGCCCTCGACGGCTACGAGATCATCGAGGCGTCACCCGACGCGGCCAGGGCCCTGCTCGCTGCGGGATATCGGCTCAAGGGGCTGGTTAAGGCTTGAAGGTCGTGCTTCCGATACACCGCCGGTCTATCACGGCTACGCTGTCGGGAGCAACAGACATGTCCAACATCACCGTAGCGACCCGCGAACCGGGCCAAGCCCATGTCGTGCGCATCATCGCCAAGCCTCCGTCGCCAGCCCGGGGATGGGATTTTTCGACAGCTTCCAGAAGAACGCCATGCGTAAAGGCGCGACACTCAAGGTCGCCGGCATGGCCTAACCGGTCGCCAGGGCGTTCCAACGCGGATGATTGAATGAAGTGCTCGTCGCCGCACCCACGGTCGACAAAGCGCGGGTGTAATATATTTCCCGCGTGAGAACAAATCCGGGCGCAACCCCTCTCATGCGGCAGCATCTCCCAAGGGATGCCGCTCTGGAGCACGAAGGGGACCCCGGCAAGACATGCGCGATTCGGCACCGGCTTGCGGACACGATCGCACGTCCGCCGCGGCTTGACCGCGATGTGGGGTTCGACAATCAATCATCATTCGTCCGTAACCCGTGGCTGGGCCATGTTCGACCTCTTTCCGCCTGGCGATCATGGCGTCTTGGCGGTTGAATGGAGCACCTATGAGCATCGACAAAGGCATACGCGGCGAGTTGGCGAGTCTGTACGACGTGTTCGTGGACTGGCCGGGGCGGCTGTCGCGGGAGATGCCGGGGTTGACCGCGCGGCTGGATGAGGCCCGGGCCAGGCGCGTGCTGGACGTCGGCTGCGGAACGGGCCGGCATGTGCAGGCATTGCGTGAGGCCGGCTACGAAGTCGACGGCGCGGATGTGTCGACCGACATGCTCGACGCGGCAGCGGCGTTGTTGAACGGCCGCTCGGGATTGCATCCCTGGCGATTGGGTGACAACCCACCCGAATCGTTGCGGAAGGCGGCGCGGTTTGATGCGATCACGTGCCTGGGCAACGTCTGGCCCGCGGTGACGGACGACGCGGATGTCGCGGCGGCGTGCC
>CAYYPN010000184.1:0-6303 GCA_964473545.1 uncultured Planctomycetaceae bacterium | reverse complement strand
AGGGTTTATCCGTTGAGCCAGATCGTCCTGGAGTATGACCGCGACCATCCACACCTGCCGTCGACGGCCGAGGTGATGGACACGAAGATCAAGCTGTCGCGGTTGGCCGGCGGCTTCGGCAGCCCGCGGCCCGACGCGCCGACCCTCGAAGTGCGCCTGGCCGACCTGCCCGCGCTGCCGAGCGACCGGTTCTACGGCAGCGCGGTTCGCCGCATCAACCAGAGCCTGGTCAGCGCGTTCAACGACACCGGCCTGATCGGCATCTACGTCGCGCCGCACACGATGGACATCGCCTCGAGCGGCCAGGACCTGCGTCCGGAAGGCCAGACCGCCTTGCGGTTGACGGTCTACGCCGGCGTGGTCAGCGACGTCCGCACGGTCGCGGCCGGCGATCGCGTGCCGACCGAGGACCGGGTGAACAATCCCAAGCATGACGAACTGCGCCAGAACCTGCCCGTGCAGGCCGGCGACGTGTTGCGTAAGGACGAGATCGACCGCTACGTGCACTGGCTGGGCCGCCACCCCGGCCGCCGCGTCGACGTGGCCGTCGCCCCGGGCATGGACCCCGGCGAGGTCACGCTTGACCTGCTCGTCAGCGAGTCCAAGCCGTGGACCGTCTACGGCCAGATCTCCAACACCGGCACCGAACAGACCGACGTCTGGCGTGAACGCTTCGGCTTCATCCACAACCAGCTCACCGGCAATGACGACATCCTGTCGGTCGACTACATCACGTCGGGCTTCGACGAGGCCCACGCGGTGTACGCCTCTTACGAGGCACCGTTCTTCGATGCTGAGCGCGTCCGCTGGCGGGCCCTGGGGTCGTGGAGCGAGTTCACCGCTTCGGACGTGGGCTTCGCCAACGAAGAATTCACCGGCAGCGAGTGGAGCGCCGGCGGCGACGGCATCATCAACATCGCCCAGCGCAATCAGATGTTCCTCGACCTGGTCTTCGGGGCCAAGTGGCAGCACGTCGAAGTCAGCAACGTCGGCATCCAGGAAAACGGCGAAGAAGACTTTTTCCTGCCGCACGTCGGCCTCGAGCTTGAACAGATCAAGCAGGATCAGACGCTGCTGCTGACCGTCGACTACGAAATCAACGTCTCGGAGATCGCCAACACCTCCGATCCCGACTTGACGCGGCTGGGGCGCCTGTTCCCCGATCGCAACGCGATGCGTCTGAAGTGGGACCTGCTGTTCAGCCAGTATCTGGAGCCGTTGTTCTGGCCGCGCCAGTGGGCCGACCCCACGACGCCGCGCAGCTCGACGCTGGCGCACGAACTGGCGATTCGCTTCCAGGGCCAGTACGCCATGGGCACCCGACTGAACCCGCAGCGTGAGCGGACGGTGGGCGGCCTGTACTCGGTGCGTGGTTACGACGAGTCGCTGCTGGCATCGGACACGGCGTTGATCGCCAACATCGAATATCGCCTGCACGTGCCCCGCCTGTTCGGGCCCGACCCCGACCCGCCGACGTTCTTCGGCGACCCGTTCCGCTGGACGCCCCAGCATGTGTACGGCCGGCCGGACTGGGACCTGGTGCTCCGCGGGTTCTTCGACATCGGCACCACGATCAACTCCGACAAGCAGCCGTTCGAAAAGGACGAACTTCTGTACAGCACGGGCGCCGGCGTGGAACTCACGCTCAAGCGCAACCTCTCGTTGCGACTGGACTGGGGCTACGTGCTCGAAGGGTCTGAAGTGTATGACGCCGAGGAAGGCGACAGTCGCCTTCACGTGGTTGGAACGCTGTTGTATTGACGAACTGACGCGGCGGTGCGCCGGCGACGGGAGTCGCACGCCGAACGCACACCGCCGACGCAACATCCTGGCTCGGGTCGGCTCAAGCCCGGCCCCGTGTGGAAGGATTCAACATGGTCGTGCATCTCAAGAATCGAATGGACATCGATCGCAGGACAATGCGTAAGCTGCGCCGCCGGCGCACCGACGGGCTCGTGCTCGCGATGGGCCTGGCGATGGCCGCTTCGGTCACCTGGCTTTGCGCTGCGCCGGTCCTGGCCGGTCCCGAGGGCGAAAACGTCGTCCACGGCTCGGCGGACTTTGCCCGTGATGGCCTGAACACCACCATCGATGTTCACAGCCACAACGCCATCATCAACTACGACAGCTTCAACGTCTCGGCCAACGAGTACGTCCGCTTCAACCAGCTCAACGCCAGTTCGCGCGTGCTCAACCGCATCCAGAACGGCACCCCGACCCACATCGACGGACGCATCAGCGCCAACGGCCAGGTGTTCTTCGTCAACCCCGCCGGCGTCATGTTCGGCAACGGCGCCGTCCTCGACGTCGCCGGCATCTACGCCGCCGGCGGCAACATCTCCAACCAGGACTTCCTGAACAACGTCAACCGCTTCACCGATCTGCACGGTGAAGTCATCAACCAGGGCACCATCAACAGCCAGTTCGTCGCCCTCGTCGGCAAGCGCGTGGTCAACGACGGCATCATCTTCGCACCCGAAGGCGTGGTCACCATGGCCGCCGGCGACGACGTGATGATCGGCGAGCAGAACGGCAACTTCATGGTCAAGATCGAGAAGTCGGCCGATCCCGCCGAGGCCGGCGACGACGTCGCCGCGGTCGTGAACAACGGCCAGATCAAGGCCCCCGGCGGCAAGGTCACCCTCGCGGCCGGCGATATGTACTGGCTCGGCGTCAAGCAGACCGAACAGGGCTCCATCGAAGCGCCCCAGGTCGCCATCGAAGCGGAAAACCGCGTCGAACTCGACGGCCGGATCTCCGCCGCCCAGGCCTCCGGCCAAGGCGGCACGGTCGACGTGCTCGGTGATCAGATCGCCTTGTACACCGTCGGCATCGACGCCGGCGGTTCGCTGGGCGCCGGCGACATCCACGTCGGCGGCAGCTACCAGGGCGCCGGGCCGCTGCCCAACGCCAGCTTCGTCTACGTCAGCGAAGACGCGGCCCTCAACGCCGGCTCCGGCGGCAGCATCATCGTCTGGTCCGATCGCCTGACCCGGTTCTACGGCTCGCTCAACGCCCCCGGCGGTTTCGCCGAAGTCTCCGGCGGTTACCTCGACTTCAACCCCGCCACCCTCGCCCTGCACGGCGGCCAGCTCCTGCTCGACCCGACCGACGTGACCATCTCCAACGCCGCGACCGACGGCACCGTCGATCACGTGACCGGCCCGCCCGACCAGTTCGAACCCGATGCGACCGACCCGGCCTCGGTCAACATTGACGTGGCCGACATCCTCGCCGCGCTGGACAACGGCATTCAGGTGACCGTCACCACGACCGGTTCCAACGGCGGCGGCGCCGGGCCCAACGGCGGCCGCATCACCGTCGATGCCGCGCTCGACCTGGACCTGTCGACCGACGTCGGCGCGACGGTGGCGACGCTGATCCTCGACGCCGCGGAGAACATCGTCTTCAACGCCGGCGCCAGCATCACCGCCAGCGACGTCGCCGGCGATATCTTCAACATCACCGCCAATGCCGGCGGCGACGTCACCATCAACAACGGCGCGACGATCAACCTCGGCGACGACGGCGCGTTCAACGCCACCGCCAACGCCGTCACCGTGGCCGACACCGTCACCGCCGGGGGCGGCATCGACGTCACCGCCAGCACCGGCAACATCGCCTTCGCCACCACCGGCACGCTTAACGCCGGCGCCGGCACCGCCACGCTTGACGCCGCCGGCTCCATCGTCGAGTCCGTCATCGACGAGAACGTCGACATCATCGCCATGAACGCCGACCTCACCGCCGGCACCGCCCTCGGCGCCGCCAGCGGCAAGGACGGCGCGATCGACACCGACGTGACCAACGTCGTCGCCGAGACCACCGCCGGCGGCATCTACCTCAACGAAGTCGACACGACGACCACCGACGGTATCAACGTCAACGCCGGCAACGTCGCCGCCGCGGGCAACAACGACGTGCACATTTACAGTGCCGCCGGCCTCGGCGCGACCGCCATCAGCAACGCCGGCGACATCACCAGCGGCTCGGGCGACATCGTCCTGTTCGCCAACGGCACCGTCGACGTCAACTCGCAGATCAGCACCTCCAGCCAGATCGAGTTCCAGGCCGACGGCGGTTCGCTCGTGCTGCAGGTAGACACGGCCAACCTGCTCCAGGCCGGTACCACCATCAAGATCGGCGACCTCGGCGATGCGGCCAACGTGCAGGTCGACGATGCGATCACCGCCCCGGCCGGCACCGACATCGTCGGCCAGTCCGGCGCGACCCTCCGCATCAACGACAACCTGACCGTCAGCGGCGCCGGCACCATCGATCTGCAGGGCCCGACGCTCAGCCTGACCGATGCGATGCTGACCTCGTCCAACGCCGCGATCGACCTCGCCGCCACCACCATCAACTTCGATGGTGACAACACCGTCCAGTCCAACGGCGGCACGATCACCATCGCCACCGACAACGCGCTGAACAACTTCGACGCGACCGGCGTCGGCGACGTGGTCGATGCCGGGGCGGGCACCGTGGCGATCCGGAACATCACCGCCGGCCGGACGTTCGGCCTCGGCGGCGGCGCCGGCGACATCGCGCTGACCGACGCCCAGATCGACCTGATCACCGCCGGCGCGCTGCGCATCGGCGACAACACTACCGGCAACATCGAGATCGGCCAGATCTCGCCCGGCGGCACCGACGACATCACCCTCAACGCCGACCAGGCCGGCGCGACCATCACCGAAGACGGCGACGCCGGCGGTGTGGACGTCGTCGACTCCGGCGCGACGCTGACCCTCCTGGCCGACGGCGACATCGGCACGTCCGGCGCGCCGATCGACACCACCGTCGCCACGCTCAACGCCACCAGCGCCAGCGGCGGCGTGTTCGTCGATGAAACCAACGCCCTGGCGATTCACACCGTCAGCGCCGGCGGCAACGTCGAGATCGCGGCCGGCGGGGCGTTGACCCAGGCCGGCGGCGGCGCGGGTGTGGCCGGCACCGATATCGACCTGACCGGTACGTTCGGCATCGGCACCGTCGGCACGCCCATCGACACCGCCGCCACCGGCGCGCTGTCGATCGTGCTCAATACCTCCGGCGACATGTACGTCACCGACGCCGGCACGCCCACCAGCATCAACGCCACCATCCCCGTGCCCAGCAGCGACGTGGTCATCGGCACCGGCGGCGCCGACCAGGTTTCCATCAGCGGCGGCGGCTCGAGCACCCTCACCACCGTCAACGCCACCGGCACCGACGTCGACCTGACGTTGACCTCCGGCGACATGATCATCCAGTCGGCGACCGTGACCGTCGGCGGCGGCAACAGCTTCCTCCTCGACCTGGACAACGGCAACCTGACCCTCGGCTCGGGCGCGGGCACGGCCATCGACGCCTCCGGCGCCGCGACCGCCGAAACCATCAGCCTCACCGCCAGCGGCGAAATCATCGACGGCGGCGGCCAGATCCTCCTCGAAGACGCCGACAACCTCGCCCTCGTGGCCGAAGGCGGCTCGGTCGGCTCGGCCGCCAACCCGATCGACATCAACGAGGCCGGCGCTGGCGCCGACTTCACGCTCGCCGGCAGCGCGACCGACCAGTTCCAGCTCGACATCACCGCCGACTCCGTGACCGTCGGCACCGTCGACGGCACCAGTGGCGTGAGCACGACCAACGACCTGGACATCAGCAACGACGGCGGCGACATCAACCTCGGCGATTCCGGCAGCAGCACGGAAGTCGCTTCCGCCGCCGGCGCGGTCAATCTCACCGCCAGCGGCGACATCGCCGAATCCGCCGCGACGACCAACGCCAACCTCGTCGCCGCGGCCGGTCAGACCGTGACCCTCGACGCGGCCAGCATCGGCGGCACCGGCGCGAATGAACAAGTCATCATCTCCACCGCCACCGACTGGGACGTGACCGTCACCGACAACTTCTACCTGGCCGGCGACGGGCAGGACCTGACCAGCCTCGATCTGAGCGTGGACGTGACCACCGGGGCCAACGAGTACGAACTCGGCGGCCTGGACGGTCAGAGCTACACGTTCGCCGACGACGCCGGTAATGACGAATTCGACATCACCACCTTCGACGCCGATGGCGACACGCTGGCGTTCACGCTGACCACGACCGGCGGCGGCATCGACCTCGATGACCTGACCGACGGCGGCGGCACGACGCTGAACCTGGATTCGGCGACGTCGATCCACACCGGCGACGTGGCGGACCTGGTCGCCGACGCGGTGACCATCGCCGCCAACACCGACGTGACCCTGGACGGCGCGACGATCACCAACGCCCTGGCGATCACCACCGGCCGCACCGGCACCAGCACGAACGCCT
>CAYYPN010000183.1:0-6388 GCA_964473545.1 uncultured Planctomycetaceae bacterium | reverse complement strand
GGGGTTCCGGGGGGTTCCGGTGGTGTTAACATACAGCCATGCGGCAACATATCCCCAACATGCTGACCGTCCTCCGCCTCGTGCTGGCGGTGGTGTTCTTCGTCCTGCTCAGCCGGTACCAGTACGGCTCGCCGGCGATCAACGACGGGCTGATTCTGTGGACGGCGATCGGGCTGTTTGTCATCGCGGCGGCAACCGACGCGCTGGACGGGTACCTGGCGCGGCGGTGGGAGGTGGTCAGCCTGTTCGGCCGCGTCATGGACCCGGTCTGCGACAAGGTGCTGGTCGTCGGCGCGTTCGTGTTCCTGGCCGGCCCGCAGTTCGTCGCTCCAGGCAGTACCGAGAACGTCACCGGCGTGGTGCCGTGGATGGTGGTGGTGATTCTGGTGCGGGAGATGCTGGTGACGAGTCTGCGGGCGGCGCTGGAGTCGAGCGGGATCGAGTTCGCCGCCAAGGGCGCGGGCAAGCTGAAGATGATCCTGCAATCGGTGGCGGTGCCGCTGCTGCTGGCGTTGGTGTGGGTCGGGCCGACCGCCGAGTGGATGCCGCGGGTGCGGGGGATCACGGTCTGGGCGGTGGTGATCGCGACGATCGTGAGCGGGATTCCCTACATCACCGGCGCGGCGAAGGCGGCCAGGGGGCGCGGCTGAACTCGCGGGTTTGGGGCGGACGTTACAATGCCCGCCATGACCGATCAGGGATGGATCAAGCGGTTGGCGGGGAAGTTCGTCGTCTTTGACGGGCCGGACGGCTCGGGCAAGAGCACGCAGTTCAGGCGGTTCGTCGAGCACGCGAAGGCCGGCGGGCTGGAGGTCTGCGAGGTCCGCGAACCCGGCGGCACGGCCATCGGCGAACGCGTCCGCCAGATTCTCCTCGATCCGGTCCACGACCAGATGGACCTGCGTTGCGAGATGATGCTCTACATGGCCAGCCGCGCCCAGCTCGTGGCCGAGCGGATTCAACCGGCATTGGGGGCCGGGCAACTGGTCATGGCCGACCGGTTCGTCAGCTCGACGCTGGCCTACCAGGGCACGGCCGGGGGGCTGGCACTCGAGGCGATCCGCCAGGTCGCCGACGTGGCCGTCGGTCACGCCAGACCCGATGTGGTCGTGGTCTTCGACGTCGATGAACAGACCGCCGCGACGCGGCTGAACCCGCTGCTCGATCGCATGGAAGCCAAGGGGGCGGCTTACCACGCGCGCGTGCGGCAGGGCTACCTTGACCAGGCCGCCGCCGAGCCCGAGCGTTACCTGGTCGTCGACGCCCGGCCGGATGCGGACACGGTGTTCGCTCAGTTGTGCGTCGGGCTGCAGAAAAAGGTGTGACCCATGAAGCGGAATCTCACGAAGTACCTGCTCGGAGTCCTGTTGATGATGGCAACCTTTGGCAATACGACGACAACTCGAGCGGCCGACAGCGACGCGTTTGAGGCAGGGGTTGCCGCGGCGCTGGCGGCGAGGCCCGATGCGCCGTCGCTGCTCGGCGACGACCCGCTGGCCGCGTTCGGCACGATCGGCGGCGACAACCTCACGCTTGAACTCATCGACAAGGCCCCGCGCCACCTGCGCGCCGAGACGCTCGCGGCAACCCCGCACCGCTGGAGCGTGCAACTCATCGCCAATCCGGATGTCGCGGTGAAACAGGGCGACGTGCTCTTCGCCACGTTCCGCATACGCAACCCCGAGGCTTCGGACGGCCGCGAGGGCCGCACCGAGTTCGCCATCGAGGAAAGCCACGAGCCCTGGCGCAAGGATGTCAGCTACCCGGTGGTGGCGACGGGTGACTGGGAACTGCATTCGGTGCCGATCCGGATCGAGCGCGATCATGGCCCGGGCGAGTGGTCGGTGCTGTTTCGTCTGGGCTACGGCCCGCAGGTCGTCGAACTGGCCGACGTGCGGTTGCGGCACTTCGGCCGGGACGTGTCGATTCAGGACCTGCCCCGCCGCTCGCGGCAGTACCCCGGCATGGCGCCCGATGCGCCGTGGCGCGACGCCGCCGCCGAGCGTATCGATCGACACCGCAAGGCTGACCTTGCGGTTGAAGTCATCGACGCCGAGGGCAACCCCCTTCCGGGGGCGGATGTGCATGTCCAGATGACCCGTCATGCCTTCTGGTTCGGGTCGGCGGTGAAGTTCTGGCGCATCGCCGAGCCCGGCGAGTTCAACGACACCTACCGCCGGCACATCGAGGAACTGTTCAACCACGTGGTCAATGAGAACGACCTGAAGTGGCCTTGCTGGGCCGGCCAGTGGAGTCAGAAGTGGACGCCGGAGAAATCGATCCGGGCATTGCGATGGCTCGACCAACGCGACATTCATGTGAAGGGCCACTGCCTGATCTGGCCGAGCTGGAAACACACGGCGAGCCGCCTGGAAAAACTCAAGGACGACCCCGCGGCGATGCGACGGATGATCTCCGAGCACTTTGCGGACGTCATCGGCCGCACGCGCCAATGGGTCGACGAATGGGACGTGATCAACGAGCCGTTCAACAACAACGACGTGATGCAAGTGCTCGGCGACGACGAGATGGTCGAGTGGTTCAAGCTCGCGGACAAGCACGCGCCGCAGGCGCGGCTTTACCTCAACGACTTCGGCATCCTCGCCGCGGGAGGCCGCACCGACACGCCACACCAGCAACATTACCAAGACACGATCCGCATGCTGCTGGACCGCGGCGCGCCGCTGCAAGGCCTGGGCATGCAAAGCCACTTCGGCGAATCCATCACGCCCCCGGAAGCGCTCCTGAAGATTCTCGATCGTTATGCCGAGTTCGGCCTGCCGATCCAGATCACCGAGTTCGACGTCGCCACCGATGACCAGACGTTCCAGGCCAACTACACCCGCGATTTCATGACCGCCGTGTTCAGCCACCCCGCGGTCAACGGGTTCGTCATCTGGGGTTTTCACGAAGGCAACCACTGGCGCCCCAACGCCGCGATGTACCGCAAGGACTGGTCCATCAAACCCAACGGCGAAGCGTACAAGAAGCTCGTGTTCGATGAATGGTGGACCGACGAGCGCAAGCACACCGCCGACAACGGACGGGCCAGCTTCCGGGGGTTCAAGGGCGACTATCGCATCACCGTCACCCACGACGACCACCACACAACCCAGGCCATCCGCCTCGATGACGACGCGGTGCTACGGGTGAACCTGGCAGAGTAGGCCAGGTCTCGGCCGGGCCAGCAACGCCGCGCGTAGCGGGCCTCGTTCGCCCGCCAGCCGGTCACCAGCCACAAGCCCAACACGAACGCCACCATCGCTTCAGGAAAAACCGCCCCTGCGAAAACCGCGTTGGTTCACGCCCCCCAATGCACCGGCAAGTCGCCATCGTTTGTAAGTTGCCCCCCCCGTCAATATTCATCCTGACACCTTATCCTCACCTTCCGGTTTATCCCGATCTGGATAACACCGGATTCTCCGTGGTTATGCATGGCCGGTCAACCGGCGTTTTCGCTTCTGACGGCGTTCACCGCTCGATAAAGCATTGCCGACGACTGGAAGCGTCGGTATACTTGTGCCGAACCTCCCGAAAACGCAGATTTCTGTAGAAAAACAAGTTCTGCACAAGAAAAGGAAACAACATGAGATCCATACTCCTAATCCTGATTGCGGTATCCCTAGCAGGATGCGCAACAGTTCGTTCACAAAGCAAGGTTGACGTGCTCCAGATTGATGCGAAAGGGACATTGCATCTCAATGGGAAACTGGTCCCTATCGCTGACCTGCCTGATGCCTTCACTCATGACGCTATAGTGATCGAGGCGGACCGCGCATCATCACATGAGAATGTCGTTGCTGTACTAAATGCAGCCAGAGACGCCGGAATCATGAACGTGTCATTAAAGACACGATACAAAGAGAAATAGAGGGTCAGAGAAAGGTGTCAGGATGATTTTGATCCTCCACGTCAATATTCATCCTGACACCTTATTCTCCCCCGTTCGCCCGCCAGCCGGTCACCAGCCACAAGCCCAACACGAACGCCACCATCGCTTCAGGAAAAACCGCCCCTGCGAAAACCGCGTTGGTTCACGCCCCCCAATGCACCGGCAAGTCGCCACCGTTTGTAAGTTGCCCCCCCGTCAATATTCATCCTGACACCTTATTCTCCCTATCCTCCACTTGACACCTTATCCTCCACTGCATGACTGCCTGCTTTCCGTTGCTACCTAACGTTACGCGTCACTCTGAGCGGGCGGAGCCAGCGATAGAGTGCAGGCGTTGGTTCGCATTTTATTTATCATTAAACCGAAGCCACTTAACATTTCCTTCTATGCTTTTTAGATTCAACTCGCCCCGAAGTTCATCCCGCAAATTATTGATTAAGGGATCAAGTTGAAATTCTTTGCCTGCAGCGACTTCTTCGGCTAGCGCTTGAGCCAGTTTTATTTGTTTCGGATTTCCAAATAGTTGTATTTCAGAAATTGCATTTTCAAGCTTGAGGGCACGCTCCTTACTCTCTGGCCTGTGAGATATTTCACAAGTCAAAATGTTGTATGCGTTGATCAGGTAAGTTAACCGCAATTCACGTTTTTTATTTTTTACGTCGCGTTGCGAGGTAAACCAATGAGCAATGAGCCAACCGATAACGGCAAGAACTACTGTTGTGATAATTTTTACGTAGTCGATGTTCATTTTTTATGCCTGCGAACTTGTTTTTCTACAGAAATCTGCTTTTTCGGGACGTTCAGCGCCAGCGTACCGACGCTTCCAGGCGTCGGCAATGCTTTATCGAGCGGTGAACGCCGTCAGAGGCGAAAACGCCGCTTGGCCGGCCATGCATAACCACAGCAAATCCGGTGTTATCCAGATCTGGAAGGGCAGAAAGGTGTCAGGATGATTTTGATCCTTGGCCGGTGGATTCAACGCCGAATCAATGTAACTCATCCCGACACGAACGCCATCAACATAAGTGGTAAGTGTTTCTTGGTCGAGTGAGACAGGTGTATCGATCATTGGGTCGTTTGATGCGTCGGGGCTGGTGGCGGTCGGAGAGGTGGTGCTGGGGAGATTGTACACTTTCGACGCCGGCGGATGCGGGTGGGCCGGGGGAAACGGTGGTGGAGCCTGGCGCCCGCCGATGCCATCGGCGGCTTTATGTCCCGCACTCCGAATCCCGAACGCTTCTCCCATTCGTGGCCCCCGGAATAACGAATTAACGGATTAACGAGTTAACCCGGTGAGCCATCGTCCAGTGGCAAAGTTGCGAAAGAAGCCCCCTCGTTACGGCGCGTTTTCCCGCGTCTGGGAGGGGTTTTCGACCGAGAGGCGTTTATCGCGATTTTAAAGACCGAACTTTGCACGGCGGCGCGCGCCAGGCTTTCGTTTTGAGCGGTTCGGACGCAGGGGGTGCGAAGCGACCGGGGCGGACGAGCTGAAACGGCGGATTCGGGGGAATTGCGTGATCGTGTTCGGCGAGGGTGGTTTTGCCTGACTCGTGCGCGCGGCGGACCCAGGCCGGCGCTGCGCTTTGGCCTGGCGTGGGGTGGGGTGATCAGATCGGTGCGCGCCGCGGGTGGATGAGGCGGGTTACAATGCCCGGATGCAACACATCCTCGGACAGGACGCGGCGATCGGGATTCTGCAGCGGGCGCTGGGGGCCGGGCGGGTGCATCATGCGTGGATCTTTCACGGCCCGGCGGGGGTCGGGAAGTTCACCACCGCCCATGGGTTCGCCAAGGTGCTGCTCTGCCCCAACGCCCAGCCGGATCTGGCCGGGCAGGTCGTCGCCTGTGATGCGTGCCAGGCCTGTCACCTGGTCGACTCCGAAACCAGCGAGCATCCGGACCTGCACGTCGTGACCAAGGAACTGGCCCTGTACAGCGACGACGCGGCCATCCGCCAGCGTAAGCTGATGACCATCCCCCTGGACGTGCTGCGGACGCGCCTGATCGAGCCGGCCTACCGCAAGAGCCAGCTCAATCACCAGAAGGTGTTCATCGTCGACGAAGCGGAGCTGCTCGATCTCAACGGCCAGAACACGCTGCTCAAGACCCTCGAAGAGCCGCCGGCGGGGACGTACCTGATTCTGGTCACGGCCCATGAGGATCGGCTGCTGCCGACGATTCGCAGCCGATGCCAGCGGGTGGCGTTCGGCCTGCTCGACGCGGACATCGTCAGCCAGTGGCTCGATCAGCAGACCGACCTCGATCCCCAGCGGCGCGAGGCCGCAGCCCGAATGGCCGGCGGCAGCATCGGGCTGGCCCGGATGGCCCTCGACTACGAACTCGATGGCTGGGTGAGCCGCCTGACGCCGCTGCTCGACGCGATCGGCGCCGGCGGCAAGCAGGCCGCCGGTGCCGAGGCCATGGGCTCGATCATGACGGACCTGGCCAACGACTTCGCCGAGCAATGGGTGAAGAACCACGACAACGCCTCCAAGG
>CAYYPN010000182.1:0-6433 GCA_964473545.1 uncultured Planctomycetaceae bacterium | reverse complement strand
GGATGTGCGAGCCGTCCACGTCGGCGTCGGTCATGATGATGATCTTGCCGTAGCGGAGTTTTTCGAGGTCCATTTCGTCCTCGCCGATGCCGCAGCGGAGGGCCTGGATGATGACGCGGATTTCCTCGTGGGCGAGCATCTTGTCGATGCGGGCCTTCTCGACGTTGATGATCTTGCCTTTGATGGGCAGGATCGCCTGGTACTCGCGGTCGCGGCCCTGCTTGGCCGGTCCGGCCGCCGAGTCGCCCTCCACGAGGTAAAGCTCGCTGTTCTCGACGTCCTTGTTGGAGCAGTCGGCGAGCTTGCCGGGCAGGCCGCCGGAGTCGAGGGCGCCCTTGCGGCGGGTCAATTCACGGGCCTTGCGGGCCGCCTCGCGGGCTTCGGCGGCCATGACCGCCTTGCCGCAGACGCGCTTGGCCTGCTGCGGGTTCTCCTCGCACCAGCTCGCCAGCGCGTCGCCGAGCGCACTGCTGACCATGCTTTCAACCTCCGGGTTGAGCAGCTTGGTCTTGTTCTGCGACTGGAACTGGGGATTGGGGATCTTGACGCTGATGACGAAGACCAGGCCTTCGCGCCAGTCGTCGCCGCTGGGCGACGGGGCGCTGGCCTTGAGCAGTCCGGCGGCCCTGGCGTAGTTGTTGAGCGTGCGCGTGAGGGCGGTCTTGAAACCCGACAGGTGCGTGCCGCCGTCGGGGTTGTTGATGTTGTTGGCGAAACAGTGCCAGACCTCGTGGTAGGCGTCGACGTACTGCATGGCCACTTCGCAGACGAGCCGGCCGTCATCGCTTTCGGTCCGGACGTTGATGACATCGTGGATGGCGTTCTTGCCCTCGTTGAGGTCGCGGACCATCTGGGCGATGCCGTCGTCGAACTTGTAGGTCTCGGTCTTGCCGTCGGGTCGCTTGTCGGCGACGTGGATGGTGATGCCGGGGTTGAGGTAGGCCCGTTCCTTGAGTCGGCCGGCGATGGTGTCGAAGGAGTGCTCGAACTCGCCGAAGATTTCGGGATCGGCTCGCCAGGTGATCTTGGTGCCGGTGCGTTCGGAGTTGCCGATGATTTCCAGAGGGCGAACGACCGCCCCGCGCTCGAAGGCGATCTGGTGCAACTTGCCGTTGCGGGCGACCTCGGCTTCGAGCCATTCGCTCAGGGCGTTGACGCAGCTCACCCCCACGCCGTGCAATCCGCCGGCGACCTTGTAGCTGTTGGAGTCGAACTTGCCGCCGGCGTTGAGGACGCTGAGCACGATTTCAAGGGTCGGCTTGCCGTTGAGGCGGGGGTTGTCGTGCTTGAACTCGCCGACGGGGATGCCGCGGCCGTTGTCGACGACGGTGACCGATTCGTCCTCGTTGATGGTGACGCGAATCTCATCGCAGTAACCGGCCAGGGCCTCATCAATGGAGTTGTCGACGACTTCCCAGACCAGGTGGTGCAGGCCTCGGGCATCGGTGCCGCCGATGTACATCGCCGGCCGCTTGCGGACGTGTTCGAGGCCTTCGAGGACCTTGATCGAGCCCTCGTCGTAGGCCGCGGGCGTGGTTTGTTCGGGGGGCGGGGTGGGGGCTTGTTCATCCATGATCGGCAAGGGACTCCATGGGGAATTCCGGGGGAACTCCGGGGGTGCCGAAGTGCGTTACGCCCCTGCAAATCAGGGGTGAAAGTCAAGTCGTGCATTATACGAGGGATCGCTGTCGCCGGCCAGCGCGCCGGCGCCGCGAAAAGGCATGTTCCGGGCAAGGGTTTGATCACCGGGCGACTGTTCCGAGCCCTGACGTTTGAGGTTCGAGGCATGCGGCCGGCGGTTTGGGGTTGCGTTCGGGGGCTGATACCCTTGGGTTATGAAAGTCGCGTTGCTGGCAGGTCATGGGTGGCTGCGGCACGAGGGGCGTCTGTTGCGCCACCTGGTGGTCGGTCTGGCCGACGAGACGGTGCGGGTGGTGCCGATCATTCCCGCCGGGTCGCTGCGGGTGGAGTTGCCGCTGGTGACTGAGCGTCTGTCGTACCGCACGTCGCGCTGGCGGGCGTTGACGGGCTGGCGGGTGCGGCGGCTGGCCGGGGCGCTGGGAGAAATGCAAGTCGACGTGGTGCACTGCGTCGACGGCGAAGAGACGCATGCGGCGGCGGCGCTGGCGCGGGCGTGCGGCGCGCCGCTGGTCGTCAGCACCTGGGCGAAGCAGCAACTGGGGTCGGCCTTTCATGCCGTGGGCGCGGCCGCGGCGGGGGGGATGGTTGTCGTGCCGACCCAACCCCTGCGGGAGGAGGCCGAGCGCCAGGGCGGACCCGACCACGTGCGGCTGGTGAAGCCGGGGGTGATTCGCCCGCCGGGCCCGTCGACCGAACCGTTGAGCGATCCGAGCCAGAGCCTGACGTGTGCGGTGGTGAGTCACGGCGAGGCCGACGGCAATGCGATGGCGTTGCTGGAGGGGGTGGCCCAGGTCGCCGAAGCGATGCCGCAACTGCAACTGTTCCTGCACACCACGCAAGGCGGCGGCCGGGCGTTGTGGGCGGCGGCGTCGAAGCTGGGGTTGCTCGACCGGATCAACCTCGTCGGCGCCGACCCGAGCTCGCAGAGCCTGCTGGTGCAGTGTGACGCGGTGCTCACGCCGCAACCGATCGGCACGGTGCATACGCTCGTGCTGGGGGCGATGCTGGCCGGTCGCCCGGTGATCGGCCCGGCCGACCCGGTGGCCGACTACCTGCACGAAGGGCGCACGGCGCACCTGCTGGACCAGCCGACGGCGCGCGACTGGGCGGCGACCCTGCGGTCGCTGGTGGACATGCCCGAAGCCATGCGCCAGCTCGGCCGCAGCGCCCAGCAGTACGTTACCGAACACCACAGTGCCGCGGGTTTTGTCGAAGGGTTGCTGGCGGTGTATGAACAGTTGCACGCGGCGCCGATTCGTTTCAGGGACCAGGCATGATGCAGGTGGTGAAGACGGTCGCCGAGTTGCGAGCCGCCCGGTCGAAGCTGGGGCGGGTGGCGTTTGTGCCGACGATGGGGGCGTTACACGAAGGGCACCTTTCGCTGATGCGGCGGGCGGGCGAGCTGGCCGACCACGTCGCGGTGTCGATCTTCGTCAACCCGGCGCAGTTCGGCCCGAACGAGGACCTTTCGCGCTACCCGCGCCCGATCGAGCATGACCTGGAGCGATGCGAAGCCGAGGGTGTCGACCTGGTGTTCAACCCGACCCCGCAAGTGATGTATCCGCCGGACGAACTCGACGTGATGGTTGACGTTCCGGGGTTGACGACGATCCTGGAGGGCGCGAGTCGGCCGGGGCATTTCGTGGGGGTGTGCCGCGTGGTGGCGAAGCTGTTCAACATGGTGCGGCCGGACGTCGCCTGCTTCGGCCGCAAGGACTACCAGCAACTCAAGGTGATCGAGGCGATGACGCGGGGGCTGGCGATGGGGATCGAGATCGACGCCTGCCCGACCATCCGTGAAGCCGACGGTCTGGCGATGAGCAGCCGCAACGTGTACCTCGGTGCCGACGAGCGCAAGCAGGCGTTGGGGTTGAGCCGGGCGTTGCGTGAAGGTGTGCAACTCATCGCCGACGGCGTGATCGAGCCGGAGACGGTCGAGCAGGCGATGGCCCAGGCGATGGCGGCCCACCATGTGACGGTCGAGTACGCGGTGGCGCGTCACCCGCAGACGCTGGCCGAACTGGACGTGATCAACGCATCGACCGAGGGGGCGGTGTGCCTGGCGGCGGGGAAGGTCGGGTCGGTGCGTTTGATCGACAACATGCTCGTTGAGCCCGGCGGCAGGGCAGGTGCCTGACACGGCGGGGTTTGCAGCGATGGCCGGGGCGTGCGATGATATGACCCGCACCCGTTTGGCGGAGCTTTGGAGGTATCGTCCGATGCGCACCGGTTTTCAGACTCTCGGTTGGTTGGCGATGGTCGTGGTGATCGCATGCGCAGGCACGGCCCTGGCCCAGGCGCCCAGTCTCGACAGCGCCGTCATGCGCAAGAACGGCCGCTGGAGCGCCGACGAGCGCGAGCAGGTCCGTCGATACATCGACTATCACGCCGGCTCGCTGTCCGAGTCGGACCTGACCGCGGTCATCGCCGACGCGCGTCAGCGTTTGCTCGGTCCTTTGCAGACCCCCGGCGCCACACCCACGGGCAAGGATCAATACTCGGCGATGGCGGCGACGGCGATCGAGCCGGCCCTGGATCGCGAGAGCGAGTTGGTGCGGTTGAATGCGACGATCGTGGCCGGCTCGCTGTTCGGCGGACATGCGGTGGACCTGGTTGCCGACGCGATGGACGACGATTCGGTCGCCGTGCAGTACTGGGCGTTCAAGGCCGGCGCCCAGGTGCTGGGCCAGCGTTACGAAGACCAGCCGGTCGTCGACGAAGCCGATCGCCGGCGCCTGCTTCGCGCGGCGATGGCGGTGCTGCCGCAGTTGGAATCCCCCGACGTGCGTGAGCGGGCCTACGACATGCTCGCCCAGCTCAACCTGCCCGAAGCGCGGCGGGCGCTGATGCAGGCGATGGAGTCGCGCTTATCACATTACATGGCCAACGGCCTGTCGCAGGGCCTGCGGGCCGAGCGGACGGGCTTCCGCCGCCTGTACCGGACGCTGCTCGAAGCCCAGTTGCAGGGCCAGGCCAATGAGCAGGAGGTCCGCACGCTGCTGCGCGTCGGAACCAAGTACCTGCGCCTGCTGGGCACGAAGGCGGCCGACGGGATCGACCTGAGCCTCGGCCCGGTGTGCCTGGAACTGGTCGACGCGCTGGACCCGACGCTGAAATGGGCCACGGGCGTGTTCGACCCGGGTTTCCGGTCGGCCAACGCCCCGAACCTGCGCGACACCTTTGCCGCCGGACCGGGTAGTGGGCAGGAACCCTATGTCGAGTTCCGCCTGAACGTCGAGGCGTGGGTCGACATCGTCCGCAAGGCCGCCAACTTCACGCCCGCCGACATGGCCCTGCCATCGGTCAACTGACCGGCAGGGTCGGGGTAATGACGAAGCTCGAATGACGAATCAAGTTCGAAGTCCGAATGCCCGGTGGCGTTCGTGCCTTCGGGTTTTGTCATTGATTCGCCATTCGACATTCGTCATTCCCTTTTCCCACTGTGGTGCTGTCCCCACTTCGCGGTGGCCGGGATGTTGTTTGTACACCACATCCGTTGCGTCTCGACCGTGGGATCCGCGATCGAATCGGCGCCCGCCAAAAATGTTAAACAATTTGCTTGACGGGGCTTAGGTTGTGGTGTTGCATGTCAGCACAGCCGACGCGCCGTATTCTGGCAACGGCCTTGTACCGGTTGTCTGGGGGGCCGATTCCCCAGCCCGCACGAGGTGAGACATGGACGAGACAACTTTCCAGAACAAGCTGGCCGAGCTCATGGGCGAGATTTCCACCCTCCCCAAGGCTGAACGCGAAAAGCTCGAACGACTGGCCGCCAAGACCCAGTCCCGCCACAAGGAGCTTCGCCGCACCGTCACCGATCTCCAGGAGTCGCTGGACTACCTGCGGCTGTCGATCAAGTACCTGATGTTCGACCTCGAAGCGACCCGACGGGAAAACGCCTACCTCCGCCGCATGCTCGAAACCCGCACCGACGACGTCGATGACGACGGCGACGACGATTGCCAGCCGCCGTTTTGAACCGCAAGCCTCGCCCGACCCTCCGCACGCCCCCGGCACGCCGCCCTCGCACGCCGGACCCGGGCGATGCCCATTTGCTTCGTAGCCGCGCTACGATCACGATATGGCGATCGTGAGCGAGGCATCGGTCCAACCTGAACCCGCGTTCCCCGCCGGATCGGTCGGCGTGGTCGAGCCGCAGGCGGTCCGCTTTGACGAACCGCTGACGCTGGCCAGCGGTGCGCGGTTGCCGTTTGTCGACGTCGCCTATGAAACGCTGGGCACGCTCAACGCGGCCAGGTCCAATGCCGTGCTCATCTGCCACGCCTGGACCGGCGACGCCTTCGCTTCGCCCGGTGCGTCCGTGCCGTACCTGGAGGGGCCGCGCGACGAGGCGCTCGCGGCGCACGAAGCCGCTTCACTCGTCGTCTCCGAAGACGTGCCGCCGGGGACGTACGCCTGGGTGGCGGCCCTGGTCGCGCCGGGCGTCCCCCCGGAGGTCGACGGCGCGATCCGCGCGGTCGCGACCGCCGAGTTCGTCGTCGAGTAGTCCCGCGCGCGTCCGGGTTCCCGGCGGGCCGTTGACCCCGGCGCGCCGTTGCGGATAGGATGCTCCGGCATGAAACCGTCTTCCCGCACCGACACACCGGTCCCTCCGCGCGGTTTCCGCGCGCTCGCGCTGGCGGCCTGCCTCGCCGCGCTGGCCGCGTCGGCTCCGCCCGCGCGCGGGGCGGTGTCCGAGATCGGCCTCGCGCTGGTCGGGGGCGAAGGCCAGCCGCCCCGGTTCGCGGCCGGCGCGACTATGGAACTCCGCCTCGATCTTTCCGGCGCGGGC
>CAYYPN010000181.1:0-6452 GCA_964473545.1 uncultured Planctomycetaceae bacterium | reverse complement strand
GTCTACCTGCTGCAGAAAGTGGAGGGCCGCGCGGGCTGGGTCGTCGAGATGACCGGCGGCCCCGGACTCATGGGGACCTACGGCTGCGATCTGCTGTCCAGGCCCATCGCCTTCAAGCCCAACCATCGCTATCGCCTGACCGGCCACGTCAAAAGCGCCGGGCCGACGTTCATCGCGTTCGTCAAGGGCTACGCCACCGTCACCCGCGTGATCGACGGCGAGGAGCGGACCTTCGACGACGCGGTCTACCAGATGAAAAAGCAGATCGAGCCGGTCGGTGAATGGACCGAGTTCACGCTCGACTTCGATGTGCTGCCGGCCCGAATCTTTTCCGACTTCCAGCATGAGGTGAAGTACCTGCGCGTGTTGCTCTGGTCCTACTGGCCGGCCGGAAGTTGCTGGTATGACGATGTGTCATTCGTGGAAGTCGGGCCCCTTCCGGGGGCGCGGCATGAGCAGGCGATGACCCACACCGGCGAGCCCAGCAACATCGCCCACCTGCACGACCAGCCCGAGCCGTTCGATCCCGAACAGGCCTGGATCGACGCGGCCAACGCGTTCGGCGCCGGGGAATACGAAGCGGCGATCGAGTCGCTGGGCCCGCTGGCCGATGGCAACGACGCGGGGCCTCGCCTGCTGGCGGCGCGGGCGTGGGTGGCGTTGGAGCGATACGACCGGGCGACGCCGCACCTGGCGTGGCTGGCCGACCCCAACCACGCCGCCGCCGCCTGGCAGCGGGACATGGCGACGATCCAACGGGCCCGCATCCTCGCCGCCGGGGACCAGGCCGACGAGGCCCGCGCGCTGCTGAAGGCGTTGCTGGCCCGTGAACCGACCCCCGCCGTCGCCCACGCCGCTCGGCAGGTGCTCGACCAACTCGAAACAACCACCCCGTAACGTGCCAAGCCGCCCCTTCGCTCAAAAACTCGCTCAGAACCGGCTTGGTCAACCGGGTTTTGAAAGAGTCGCCCGGCACAATCGTCTAATATGGAAACAGACCGCGCCGTGGGCCTGCCGCGAACGGATTCGCTGCGAAATGTGAGGACTGACTGATGGAACGCAGACACCGCATTCTGGGATTCAAGGGGTTCACCCTCGTCGAGCTATTGGTCGTGGTGGCGATCATCGCCCTGCTGCTGGGGATCCTGTTGCCGGCACTGAATCGCGCCCGCATCAAGGCCCGCCAGACCACCTGCGCCACGCGCATCCGCTCCGTCGCCACCGCCTCCAAGGCCTACCTCAACGACTTCCGTGCCAGCTATCCGCATGCCTCCTGGGCCATCCCCTGGTACACGGACGAAGAACTCGAGGCCGGTATCGACACGCCGCTGGCCTGGACCCAGCAGATGGCCGAATACCTCGACGAGGAGGCGAAGGCCCTGTTCGGCGGCTGCCCCAGCTTCCCCAACGCTGAAGATAATATTCACTACTTCCTCAGCGGTCGCGCAGCTTACGCCAACGTCGACTTCCAACTCACCCCCCAATCACGCTGGTCGGGCATCGGCGGCCTGGTCCACCCCGGCCTCAACGACAATCTCATCAAATACCCCGGCGCGTTCATCCTCGGTGGCGACTGCAACCGACGTTTCAGCATTGACGACGCCGATCGGGACGACTACGTCGACCCCTGCCTGCTGTTCGGGGATGAGTACCAAGCATACAATGGCTCACATCAGGCTTACCACGCCGGCGGCCTGAACGTCATGTTCGCCGACTCCCACGTCGCTTACTTCCGAGAGTTTGAATACGGCAAGATGACCTACCGCTACCGAAAAATGGCCGACTTCGACGGCAACACCCCGAGCGACCTCTGAGTCGCGCCGTTCAGACCTCGACCCCGTGATACTTCAGGAACGTCACGTGCCCCTGCCTGCCGAGGTACTTGGCGAGGATGCGCGGGTCGGTGTGACGCAGGTCGACGTACATCAGGCCGTCCAGCGCGTCGCCGAAGTCCGGGTCGATGTTGAACGCCAGAAGCCGCGCCCCCAGTCGCAGGTACTGCTTGAGCAGAATCGGGACGGTGCGGTGTTGCTGTTCGATGTCGGTGATCAGGTCGTTCACCTCATCGAGGTCCTTGATGACGATCGAGTCGAGCTGGCGGATGACCCGGCCGCGCTTGCGCTGGCGCATCGGGTTCCGCGGGTTGCACAACGCCGCCATGTCCGGCGCCAGCCGGGTCGACGTGACGAACTTCACCATCAGCCAGCGGCTCAGCGCGTTGTAGTCGTTGCTGATCGACACCGGCCCGAACATGCGGCAGTAGTCCGGGTTGTTCACCGCGTACTGGCCGATACCTTTCCACAGGTTCAGCAGCGGCGCGTAGTTCTTCTGGTACTCCGGCCTCACGAACGATCGTCCCAGCTCCATCGCCGGGTCGATCTGCTCGACGAGCTTCTGGCTGAAATCGAACAACGTCCACGAATACAACCCCGCCAGCCCGTGCCTGGGCACGATCTGATCGGTCATGCCCAGGCGATAGGCGCCGATGATCTCGCGACGCTCCGGATGCCACACGAACAGGTGCTGGTAGTACTGGTCGAACCGATCGAGGTCGAGCGGCTTGCCCGTGCCCTCGCCGACCTGGCGGAAGGTGATCTCGCGCAGCCGCCCGATCTCCCGCAACACGTTGGGCAGTTCGTCGGCCGACCCGATGAACACCCGCTGGTCGCCGGATTCCAGCAGCAACCGATCGCTCGGCAGGCTGGCGATTTCCCCAGCCAGCACGTCGGTATCGACGGGGCTGGCGATGGCTTGGCCGCCCTGTTGCGGCGGGGCCGGCTCGCGGCGCGCGTCAGGCCGGTGGCGCTTGCGACGGTGCAGTCCCGCCGACAGCAGGTACGTCCGCATCCGCAGGTAGTCGATCAGACGCCGATCGTCGTTGAACTCGGCCACGCGGTCGGCGGGGATCGGCTGGCCGATGCGCATCGTGATCGTCTTGTCGTGTTTCTTGAGCAATTCGCGCGGCAGCATCACCGTCCGCAACCGCGGATGGATCATCCCCAGCAGGTTGAACAGTTGACTGTTGCGGCCGTGGAAGTAGATCGGCAGCACCGCCGCGCCGCTGCGCCGGGCGATGCGTGCGACGGTATCGCTCCACTCGGGGTCGACGATCGCGCGTTGATGCAGGTCGAAGTGGGCGACCTCGCCGGCGGGGAAGGTCCCCAGCGCCCCGCCGTTTCTGACGTGGCGAATCGCGTCCTTGAGCGGCTGCAGGTTGCGCGAGCGCGCCGCGTCGGAGCCGAACGGATCGACCGTGATCAGCATGTCGCGCAGCTCGGGGATGCGGGCCAGCAGGAAGTTGGCCATGACCTTCGCATCGTCCGGCCGCACGCGATGCATGATGTCCATGAGGATCATGCCGTCGATCGCGCCGAAGGGATGGTTGGCGACGATGACCAGCGGGCCCCGGCGGGGAATGCGGTCCAGCTCATCCTGGCGGACGTCGACGTTGACGTGCAGGGCGTCGAGGGCGCGTTCGATGAAGTGGCGATCGCCCGGCTCGCGGCTGGCCTGGTCGTAGACGGCGTTGAGCCGGTGGAAGGCCAGGGCGCGCTCAATGGCGGGATTGACCAGCGCAGCCATGGCCTTGCGGGTCAGACCGCGCTTGGGCCGATCCAGCTTGAACGGTCGCGGTTGTCTTGAACGCCTTACCATCCCTGGGGAGCCTGTTGCGTGCGGGGAGAAGCCGTGGCGTCGCTGACAAATCGACTCACCCACGACCGTGAGTGCATCATACCATCGCGCCGGCCGGGATGAGACCGGATCGGCGGGTCGATTTGCATGAATCCGCCACCGCCCGGCCGGGTCGATTCCCCGTCCCGCCGCGGGCCCGCCGGCAACGCCCCCTTCCGCCAAATGGTTTTAAGCGCTTGCGAGGCATACGATTAAGCCCATTAAGATTTTGCAAGGATGTGGCGGATTGTTCGGCTTTGTGCTGGCAACGACCGGGGCGGAGCACTTACAATATCCCGTAGCCCCACAGCGCGCTCACAGGTAATGCTATTCAAGCCATCGCGCAACGCCCGAAGGAAGCACACTGACAACGCCCGACGCCGTGGTCCGCTTGCAGGGATGAACAGCGATCCACCACGTGAACGGAAGATTCACAGACGATGAAGATAGACCCGCGATTCACCCAAGGATCGGGGCGGGAGATTTACACCGGTAACGAACTGCTCGTCAAAGGCGCCCTCGAGACGCCCGGCGGCGTTCACCTGATGACCGGTTATCCCGGGTCCCCGATCGCCGGATTCTTCGACACGTGCAGCCAGTTGGCGCCACTGCTGACGGAGCGCGGCATTGTCGCGCGCATCGCCAATAACGAAGCCCTCTCCGTCGCCATGGTCAACGGCGCGCAGATGACCGAGTGCCGCAGCATCGTCGCCTTCAAGAGCGTCGGCGTGCACGTGGCGGCCGACGCGCTGGCCCTGGGCGTGCTCGCCGGGACCAAGGGCGACGGCGGAACGCTGGTCGTCTGTGGCGACGACCCCTGGTCGGACTCGACGCAGGTGCCGGTCGACAGCCGCTTCATGGCCGAACACCTGCGCATGCCCATGCTCGAACCGAGCAATCCGCAGGAGGTCAAGGACTGGGTGCCGCTGAGCTTCCGCCTGGGCAAGGCCGGCCAGAGCTACATCGGTTACATGATGACCGTCGCTTTGGCCGACGGCGGCGGGTCCGTCGAAGTCAAACCCAACCAGTACCCCTCGTTGAACCACGAGCAGAAGGCGGCGTTGAGTTACGACCGGGACATCAAGCCGTACCTGGATCAGTTCGTGCTGCTGCCGCCGCGAAGCTGGCAGCGTGAGGTGGGCATGGCGGCGCGCCACGCCGCGGTCAACGCCGAGGCGCGCCGCCTGGGCGTCAACCGCATCCTGCACAAGCCGCAGAAAGGCGAGCGCGTGCCCATCGGGTTCATCGCCAGCGGCGGCGCCTACGCCTACCTCAGCCAGGCCCTGGAAGAAATGGGCCTGTCCGGTCGCCTGCCGATCCTCAAGATCGGGCTGAGCTATCCGCTGGACGAGCAGATCGTCACCGAGTTCGCCGGTCACTGCGAGCAGATGATCGTCGTCGAGGAGCGGCGCAGCTTCGTCGAGAAGCAGGTGCACGAAATTCTCGCGCCGCTGCGCCAGCGCGGCGAGTGCGACACGCAGGTCTGGGGCAAGAAGTTCCCCCGCGACCTGCCCGGCATCCCCGCGACGCGCGGGCTGCACCCCTCGCTGCTGATCGAACGCCTGGTCCCGCTCATCAAGGACCACCCCACGCTGCCGATCGAACTGACCAACGGCCGGCTCACCGGCGAGCTCGACCGCATTCGTCAGACCGCCGCGACCGAGGTCAAGATCCCGGTGCGTACGCCGACGTTCTGTCCGGGCTGCCCGCATCGCGATTCGTCGAACGTGCTGCTGGAGCTGCGCAACGACCTGCTTGATCCGGAGTACATGCGTCGGGCGCACAAGCGTCCGCCGATCGACCTGGTCGCGCACGGCGACACGGGTTGCTACACCATGCTGATGTTCGAGCCGAACACGCCGCTGATGCACAACTACTCGGGCATGGGCCTGGGCGGAGGCACCGGCGCGGGCGCCGACCCGTTCATCGACAACAAGCAGTTGGTGTTCATGGGCGACTCGACGTTTTTCCATTCCGGGCAGGTCGCCATCAGCAACTCGATCGCCAGCGGTCAGGACATCACCTACATCATCCTCGACAACCGCACGACGGCGATGACCGGGCACCAGCCCCACGCCGGCAACGACACCAACGTCATGGGCCAGACCCAGCACGCCCAGGACATCGAGCGCATCGTCAAGGGGATGATCCCGCGCGAGATCAGCAGGGACGTCCGCATCGTCCGCATGGACCCGTCCGACCGCAGCCGGTATCGCCAGATGCTGGAGAAGACGCTGCTGGCCGACGGGGTGAAGGTGGTGATCGCGGATAAGGAATGCGGGATCACGTATCACCGCCGCAAGCGCCGCGAGAAGCGGAAGGTGGCCAGGGATCTTGGCTACGTGCCCAAGTCGGTGCACATGAACGTGGCCGAGGAGGTGTGCGAGTTCTGCCTCGAATGCACCAGCCGGACCGGCTGCCCGGGCCTGAAGATCGTCGACACCGACTACGGCCGAAAGATTCAGACCGACCTGTCGTGGTGCGTCAACGACGGGGCGTGCGAGCGGATCGGGGCGTGCCCGTCATTTGAACAGGTCACGATCACCCGCAAGCAGCCGCCCCGCAGCGGCGACGAGTACGTCGACCTGACCCGCATCCCCGACCCGCCGCGACCGGTCCACGCCGACCAGGACACCTGGCGGGCGTACGTGGCCGGGGTCGGGGGCATGGGCGTGGGGCTGGCGACGAGCATTCTCACCGTCGCCGGGCGCGAGATGGGCTACAACGTCCAGTTCCTCGACAAGAAGGGCCTGGCCATCCGCAACGGCGGCGTGTTCAGC
>CAYYPN010000180.1:0-6491 GCA_964473545.1 uncultured Planctomycetaceae bacterium | reverse complement strand
CGCCGCGATGCCCAGCGAGGGCCTGGACTGTCAGTTCGATCCGGGTGTGACGTGTGGTCCCCCGCCGGCGGCGGCGTAGGGACCGTTGAGTGAGATACGCGCCGTAAATTTGTGATTTCACCGCAAGGACCGGCATGATGGTTCGGCACATTCGACATGGTTTCACCCTGGTGGAGTTGCTGGTGGTGGTGAGCATCATCGCGATGCTGCTGGCGATTCTGTTGCCGGCGATGTCGAAGGCGCGCGAAGCGGCCCGCAAGACGCTGTGCGGCACCCACCTCAAACAACTGGGCATCGCCTACGCCATGTATGCCAGTGAGAACAGGGAACTGCTGCCGGCGTTCAACGATCCGACGGGCGGTGGGCTCTGGCAGTACGCACTGGAGGATTACCTGGAAGTGGAGATGCCGCGGGGCCACCTGGGCTACAACCTCACGCCGTGGGAAGCGCCGCCGGACATCCTGATCTGCCCGTCGTTTGACGAGTACCTGCACAACCCGCAACCCGGCGCGTCGTTCGACAACTGGAGCCACTTCTTCTACATGCAGAATTACCAGTGGTCAGGCGGCGTGCCGACGGATGCGGCGTCGCTGGCGTGGGTCTACCACAAACTCAACGAGTTCCAGTTCGCCGGACAGGCGATCCACAACTTCTGCATGGTGGGGGCCAAATACACCAAGGGCGCACCGAATCCGTCCATGACCTACACCAGCCACGACAGCGGTCGGCCCACGCTTTTTGTCGACGGCCACGTGAACGACCTGGACCCGAATCGCGACGCGGTGAACTGGCCCGAGGTGAAGGAGCAACGCAAGAAATGAGTCGGGCGCTGGTCAATCCGTTGTCGACACCGCCGCGCCGGGCACGGGGTGCGTTTATCGATCGGCTTGGCGCCGCGCCGATGGGTGGGGGCTTTGCGCTCGACAACGAGTGGGTGTGGTGCGGGTCGGTGATCCGTGGGGACGACGATCGGTATCACATGTTCGCATCGGTCTGGTCGAAGGCGCTGCCGTTCTGGCCGTGCTGGGTGACGAACTCGCGCGTGGTGCGTGCGTCCGCCGACCGCCCCGCCGGGCCTTACCGGCTGGAGGAGACGGTGCTGCCGGCGCGGGATGCGGCGTGTTGGGACGGCCGCATGACCCACAACCCGACGATCCACCGCGCGCCCGACGGCACGTTCCTGTTGTTTTACACCGGCACGACCTACGACGGCCCGACGCCGACGCCCGAACAACCGGGTCGTTGGACCGAGCCGCAGGCCCGGCAG
This sequence comes from uncultured Planctomycetaceae bacterium, assembly GCA_964473545.1. Lineage (GTDB taxonomy): Bacteria > Planctomycetota > Phycisphaerae > Phycisphaerales > Zrk34 > CAYWKS01. The sequence goes on along the minus strand of CAYYPN010000180.1, from coordinate 5,224 downwards.
GCCCGCGCCCAACAGCGCATCGGCCTGGCCACCGCGCCCAGTGTGTTCGGGCCATGGACGCGGCACGATGCGCCGATCCTCGGGCCGCGCGACGGTTGCTGGGACGGGCTGATGACGACCAACGCCGCGCCTTGCGTGTTGCCGGACGGGTCGATCCTGTTGATCTACAAATCCAGCGCCCATCAGCGCGACCTGCTGCGGCTGGGCGTGGCCCGGGCGGCGGGTTACGACCGGCCGTTCGATCGGCTGCGCGACGAGCCGATCCTGACGTTCGACGACACCGGCGACCATGTCGAGGACCCGTACGTCTGGCATGACGGCGGCGGGTTCCAGATGATCATGAAGGACATGGCCGGCGGCGTGTGCGGGGAGCGGTTCGGCGGGATCCATGCGACATCGACCGACGGCGTGCACTGGCGCGTCGCCGACCCGCCGCTGGCCTACAGCCGACGCGTCCGTTGGGACGACGGCACGATCACCACGCAATCGCATTTCGAGCGGCCGCAACTGCTGATCGAGGGCGGCCGCCCGACGCACCTGTTCGCCGCGACCAGCGACGCGGCCGATATCAACCACGCATCGATCACCCATTCGTGGAACATGGTCATCCCGCTGCGCGATGCGTCGACGTCACCCATTCGCACCCCAACCCCCGTCATCACACAGGAAGTTTAAATGCCCGCGTTTTCGCAGATGATTTCATGGCTGATCGTGACCGTCGTGCTGAGCGTCGGGTCGTTGGCGTTCGGACAACCGGCGCGTGTCCAGATCGACGATGCGGGCAAGCCGATCGCCCGGGACATGTTCGGCTACAACATCAACATCATCTCCGCGGCCGGCGACAGTCGCCTGGCCGGCGCGCCGTGGGACGACCCGGACGTTCGCCAGGCGATCGCCAGCCTCCACGCCGGCCACATCCGCTTCCCCGGCGGCACGATCGCCCAGATGTATCACTGGGACACCGACACGCTGGCCAATCCCTGGCCCGGCAAGGGACCCGATGCGCACCTGCCGGCGTTCGACCGGATGGTCAATCGCAACATCCGCGGCAACGCCGACGCGTTTCTGAAGATGACCGCCGAGTTGGACATCACACCGATCTGGGTGTTCAACCTCGTGCAGGACAATCGGCCGGACCCGTGGGCGTTCGTCGAGCAGCTTGCCCGCAAGCACGGCGGGCGCCTGCCGATCACCAGCTTCGAACTGGGCAACGAGTCGCCGCACTGGGAGGCGCTGGAGGCGTTCGAGACCTATCACGAGCGAGCCGGCGAGTTGGGCCGCAAACTGCAGCGTGAATTTCCCAACGTGGCGACGGGCGCCAACGCGTGGGAGCCGATTCACCTGTGGCAACCGACCGTGGGCCAGGCCGAACGCCCGCACGGCAGGCAATGGAACGACGCGCTGGCCGAGCATGATGACTTCTACTCGGCGGTGATCATGCACGTCTACCTGAACACGTGGTTCCACTTCCGCAATCGGCCGGTGTTCTCGCTGCCCGACGAGGCGGCGCGGGTGCGCTACCTGTTCGCGATGGGCGACTACCTGCCGCAGGCGGTGGTGGACTATCACAAGGGCCACTTCGGCGACCGGCCGCTGTGGCTGACCGAGTACGGCATCCTCGGCCGCGGCGCGCCGCTGCACCAGTGGGGTTACCTGCTGGCCGAGACCAACTACGCGCTGCAACTGCTCACGCACAGCGACACGATCCGTTACATGTCCAAGCACTACCTGATCCAGCCCGGCCCGACGCAGATCGCCGCGGTCGAGATGAAGGTGGTCGGCGGGGGCGAAACCGCCGGACAACTCGTCGGCGCCGAGCGCATGTGGCCGGTCGGCGCGGTCTACGCCCTGATCGGCGAGGCCGTCCGCGAAGCCCAAAGCACACATCGGCTGGACATCGGACCGACCGGATCGTTTGACGGGTACCTGGCGTTGAAAGACCGGTCGTTCCCGATGGTCAACGGCGCAGCCGTGCGCGGTGAACAGACAACGTATGTCTTCCTGGTCAACCGAAGCGATCAGCCCCAACAGGTCACGCTGCCCGACGGCGCGTGGACGATGGTCCAGGTTCATGCGGGCATGGAACGATCGCATCGCGAGGCCCAGCCGACGCAAGGACGGGTTGGCGACGGCGAGGCGGTGACGTTGCCGCCGTTGAGTTTCACGCGGTTGCACAACCCGCCGGGCGATCCGGGGGATTGGGATCGCCACGCCCCGCCGCCGGCGCCGGAGGTCAAGCCGTTCACGGAAATCCCGGGCACACCGGTCGACCAGGCGCCGGCGACCGGCCAGAACCTGCTGCGCAACGGCGGGTTTGAAGAGGACTACGCCGCCGGCGGCGGCACACAGCCGGCCGGCTGGTCCGAAGGCATGGCCGACGACATCGACGCCGGCGACAGCATGGCGGTGCGCCTGTTCCGCGCGGCCAGCCGCGCCCACGAGGGGACGCGTTACGCCGCGTTCGGCGGGCCGCCCGATCAACTGCTCGGCGGCGTGCTCTACCAGGACGTCCAGACCACGCCCGGCGCCGATTACCTGCTGAGCTTCCACGTCGAAGCCCAGGGCAACCCGGCGTTCGACCAGGTGTTGCGGGTGGAGTTGATCGACCCGGCCACGGACCGCCCGATCATGGCCGAACGCGTCACCAAGCAGGCCACACCGGCACGCTCGCTGTCGTCGCAGAGCTACATGACCGTCCACCGACGCTTCACCGCGACCGGCACAACGACCCGGCTGCGCTTTACCAATACCAGCACCACCACCGCAGGGGCCGATCTGCTGCTCGACACGGTGTCGATCGCACAGATCACCCCATGAGCATCCGTTTTGATGAAGCACGTTCGCTTCACTTGTGTCCGTTCAACTGAAAGGGAGGATCGATGAACCGTTTCCTGTCCGAAACAACTCGAACCATCACTCGTCCGTTCACCCCCCGAGAGGAGACTGCATCCATGACACTTCGCATTGCACAGTACGTTCTGATCCTGGTCGCGATGACCCCGCTGGCCGCGTCGGCCAACCTCATCACCAACGGCGGCTTTGAAGACGGTTACCAGGCCGGCCCCGGCACGATTCCCGCCGGCTGGGTCGACACGACCATCACCGACTACCCCACGCTCAACAGCACGCTCGCCGTCCGCGTGGCCACCAACGCCGCCCGAGCCTACGAAGGCGAAGATTACGCCAACTTCGGCGTCAACGACGCCAACGGCGTGATCTACCAGGACTTCGCCACCGAAGCCGGCAAGACTTACGACCTCGTTCTGTACTGGGTCGCCGCCGGCGCTTCCGCTTCCACGCAGGCGATCGGCGTCGATGTCTTTGGCGACCCCAATGGCGCGCACACGAGCCTGTTCTCGGATGTGGACACCCAGAGCGGCACGGGAATCGGCGGGATCAGCTCGGCATCCTACGTGGCGCTGACCGGCCAGTTCACCGCGACCAGCGCCTTCTCGCGCCTGCGACTGAGCGACGTGAGCCGCACCGCCATCAGCGGCGACAGCCCCGACGGTACGATGTTCGTCGATGGCGTGTCCGTGACCCTGGTGCCCGAGCCGGCCTCGTTGGCGCTGCTGGGCCTGGGTGGCGCGATGGTGCTGGGCCGCAAACGCCGCTGAGCGCGACACCCCCGCGCCACAATGTGTACTGGGTTCACTGCCCGTGAGTAACCGCCCCCATATCCTGCTGATTACGGACGATCAGCACCGTTACGACTTCTACGGCCACACCGGTCGGGCCGGGCCGCTGCACACGCCCGCGTTCGATCGGTTGGCCGTCGAAGGGACGGTGCTGAATCGCGCCTACAGCAATTGCCCGGTGTGCATGCCGGCACGCTTCACGTGGTACCACGGCCTGTACGCCTCGCAGGCGGCGCACGGCCTGATGCGCAACTGCCACACCTGGCCGCCCGGCCTGCACACCATGCCCCGCGCCCTGCAAAACGCCGGCTACCACACCGCCGTCATCGGCAAGGTCCACGCCCACGGCCCGCTCGACTTCGTCGACCTCACCGAACACGAGCACGCGCTGCTGGCCATGGGCTTCGATGAAGCCTGCGAAGCGTCCGGCAAGTCGCTGGCATCGTGGCGCGACTGCCGCTGGACGCAACACCTGGCTTCACGCGGACTGCTCGACGCCTACCGCCGCGACATGGTTCGCCGCAACGACCAGCTTGGCGGGCATGAACGTTACGAACCGTCGTTCCTCAAGACCGATGATTACATCGACGGGTTCATCGGCAACCGGGCGACGGATTGGTTGAACGACTACGCCTCGGACCAGCCGTTCTTTCTGCATGTGTCGTTCTGCGCCCCCCACTTTCCGCTCGACCCGCCGCCGGAGTTCTTCGGACGCCATCGGCCAGAGGACATGCCGCCGCCGGTGGGCGTGACCGACCCGGCCGTGATCCGCCAATGGCAGGAGCATCGCGCGATGCATGCCGACATGATCGCCCTGGTCGATCAGCAGGTCGGTCGCCTGCTCGAGGTGCTCGACCAGCGAGGCCTGGCCGACCACACCATCGTCGTCTACGGCACGGACCACGGCGACATGCTCGGCGACCTCGGGCTCGATCACAAAGGCTGGCCCCACGATCCCTCGTGCCGCACGCCGATCACCGTGCGCTGGCCCGGCGTGGTGGAGCCCCAACGCACGCTGGACACGATGGTCGAAGCGGTCGACCTGCCGTGTACGTTGCTCGACATCGCCGGCTGCGGCGAACGGCTGAACGAACACCTGCCGCAGACGCCGGGGCGTTCGTTCCTGCCCAGCCTCACCGGCCAGTGCGACACGCATCGCCAATGGGCCTACGCCGAGTGCGCGCTGGGCGCCGAACGAACGTGGCGCATGTGCTGCGAGCCGGGTTGGAAGTACATCCTGCAACCCTCGGGCGGTGAGCGGTTATTCAACCTCGTCGACGATCCGCACGAGCAACACGACCTTGCGCGCGACGCCGCACAAGCCGCACGCATCAGCCGCATGCGCCATCAACTGCTCAGTTCCATGTCATCCTGCGTCGCCCCCGACTCGTTGCCGACCCGCGCCAGCCGCCCCGCCCGCGAAACCGCCCGCACCGGCGGGTGACGGCGTAGCTCCTGCGCCGGCAACGATGCATTTTTTACAAAAACCGCCGATAATCGCTTGACAATCCCCATTCCCCGTGGCATATATTTAGTCGAACCTGAAAAACCCGCAATCTAGACGGCTTGGGGGAGCGTCGCGAACG
>CAYYPN010000179.1:0-6536 GCA_964473545.1 uncultured Planctomycetaceae bacterium | reverse complement strand
CTTGGAGGAAGTTGCGGTAGAGGCGGGCGTAGGTGCCGTTTTCGAGCAGGAGCTGGTAGTGTTTGCCGCGTTCGATGATGCGGCCGTCGGCGAGGACGATGACGGAATCGGCGTGGCGGATGGTGCTCAGGCGGTGGGCGACGACGAAACTCGTTCGGTCGGCGAGCAACCGTTCCAACGCTTTCTGAATGCGCGCTTCGGTCATGGTATCGACGGCGCTGGTCGCTTCGTCCAGAATCAAAATCCGGGGGTTGGCGAGCATGGCGCGGGTGAAGCAGATGAGCTGGCGCTGGCCGAGGCTGATGCCGCCGCCGCCTTCACCGACCGTGGTCATGAGCCCGTCGGGCAACGTTTCCAGCAGGTCCAGGCAATCGAGGCGCTCGGCGGCGGCGCGGACCTGGGCGTCGGTGGAATCGGGCCGCCCGATGCGGATGTTGTCCATGACCGTGCCGGTGAACAGGAAGTTCTGCTGGAGGACGATGCCCAGTTGCGAGCGGAGGCTTTCGGTTTGAATCTTCGCCAGGTCGTGGTCATCGAGGAGGACGCGGCCTTCGGTGGGGAGGTAGAACTTGGCGATGAGGTTGACGATGGTGCTCTTGCCCGACCCGGTCTCGCCGACCAGGGCGATGGTCTGGCCGGGGTCGGCGGTGAAGCAGATGTCGTGGAGCACGGGCGTGTCGGGCAGGTACCCGAACGTGACATGATCGAACTCGACCTTGCCGGTGATGTGGGGCAGGGGCGTCGCGTCGGGCGGGTCCTGCCAGTCGGGCCTGGTGTCGAGCAGTCGGAACACGCGTTCGGCGCCGGCCATGGCGCGCATGGCTTCGTTGTACTGCTTGCCGATGACCGAGCAGGGCTGGAAGAACAGCGGGACCATGAAGAAGAAGTAGATCAGGTCGCCGGTCTGGGTCACGTCCCCGCGCACGCCGAAGATCATGTACCCGCCGACGACCAGGACGACGGCCATGAAAAGCTGGGCGTTGAAATCGAGCAGGGGGAGGAACGCCCCGCTGGTGCGGGCGGCGTTCATGTTGTTCTCCGCGTGTTGTTCGAGCAGGTCGTCGAACAGCCCGGCGTTGATGTCCTGGCGGACGAACCCCTGCGTGACGCGGATGCCCGAGACGCTCTCGGCCAGCGTCGCCGTGACGAGGCTGAACGATTCCTGCAACTCGCGATAGACCTTGCTCAGTCGACGTCGGAAGTGGTTGACGATCAGTGCCAGCGCCGGGGCGACGGCCAGCACGACCAGGAACAACTTCCAGTTGCACCAGGCCATCACGAGCGCCGCAACGAGTCCCTGGCCGGCCTGAACCATGGAGATGAACAGGACGTTCTGCACGCCGACGCGCACCGCCTCGGCGTCGGAGGTCATGCGGCTGATCAACCGGCCGATCTTGGTCCGGTCGAAGTAGCCCATGCGCAGGTCCTGGATGTGGTTGAAGATGTCGCGGCGCAGGTCGTGGATGACCAGCTCGCCGAGCTCGAGGCTGTAGCGCTGACGGAAGTAGAGGGTCAGTTGCGTGGCCATGCACAGGCTCAGGAACCCGACGGTGCCGTAGAGGGTCGCCGCGGCGCTGCGGCTGTCGATGGCGGTCTTGATCACCCACGCCAGCACCGCGGCCAGCGCCGGGAGCTGCACCGAGCGGATGAGCACGGCGGTCAGGAGGATGTTGCGGCGTGCGGCGTGGGGCCTGGTGTAACCGAACAGCCGCTTGATCAGGTCCAGGCTCAGCGGGCGCTCGCGGGTCTCCTTGTCACGCTCGGTGACGAAGGTGATCGCATCGGCCCGGCCGGGGGGCGCACTTGCGGGCGCGTTGATTCTGCTCATTGCTCACCTCCGGAATCGATGCCGAGCAGGCGCCGGTCCTCCGGGTCGCCGGTCTGCAGGTCCGCGGCAAAACGGTAGTGACCGCCCTTGCGCATGAGCTCGTGATGCGTTCCGGATTGCGTGATGCGACCCTTGTCGAGAACGAGGATCTTGTCGGCCCGGCGGAGCGTGCTCAAACGATGGGCCACGACAAAGGTCGTCCGGCCCTCCATGGCCTGTTCCATCGCTTCGAGAATATCGCCTTCGGTTTCCGGGTCGATCGCGGCGGTCGGATCGTCGAGCAACAGGATGGCCGGCTCGAGGAGGACGGCCCGGGCGATGGCCAGGCGTTGCCGCTGGCCGCCGGACAGGCTCTTGCCCGATTCGCCGAGGATGCTCTGGTATCCGTTGGGCAGGTCGTTGACGATGAAGTCGTGGGCGCAGGCGATTTTCGCGGCGCGTTCGACCTGTTCGTGCGTGGCCTCGGGATGGCCGAAGGCGATGTTGGCTTCGACCGTGTTGGAAAACAGGAACGATTCCTGGAAGACCAGCCCCACGCTGCGGCGGAGGTCGTCGAGGCTGATGTCGCGGGCGTCGACGCCGTCGATGACCACGCGGCCGGCGGTGGGGTCGTAGAAGCGTGGGATCAGCGACAGGAGCGTGCTTTTGCCGGACCCGGTGGCCCCGAGGATGGCGACGCACTCGCCGGGCGAGGCTTCGAAGTCGACGCCGTCGAGGATCGGTTCGTCGGTGTTGTAGCCGAAGGTGACGTTGTCGAACACGACGTGGCCGCGCGGCTCGGGCAGGGCGTGGGCGTCGGGCTTGGAGTCGATTTCCGTCGGGGCGTCGAGGACCTCGAAGACGCGTTGAGCGCCGACGAGCGACTCCTGCATGCTGTTGGCGATGTTGGCGATGTTGCCGACCTGTTGGCTGAACTGCGTGAGCAGGCCGGCGAACACGAGCATCGACCCGACGGTCAGCGACCCGTCGAAGACCAGGTACCCGCCGAACGCCAGCAGGATCACCAGGTTGAGCTCGGTGAGGAAGTGGATGCCGGGCATGAAGATGCCGTGCTGGCTGAAGATCCAGCGGCGCTGGTCGGTGACCGCGTCGTTGGACCTGGCGAACCGTTTTTTCTGGTCGGCTTGCAGGCTGAAGCCCTTGACCACGTGCACGCCCTGGAGGTTTTCGCTGAGATCCAGGATCGCCCGGTCCATGAGCTTGCGGCTCTGCTGGTAGGCGGGCTTGACCCGCCGGCTGAACCAGGCGGTCATGAGCCACAGCAGCGGCGTGGTCGCCAGGCACGCCGCGGTCAGCCCCGCGTGCACGCCGAGCATGTACGCCAGGTACGTGATCAGCGACACCACCAGCACCAGCGTCTGCACGACGACCAGCTCGATGAACATGCGCACGCGCTGCACGTCGGCGGTCACGCGGTTGATCAGCGACCCCGACTCGTTGGCGTCGAAGAAGCGGAAGCTCAACCGCTGCATCTTGTTGTAGACTTCGCTGCGGAGCTGCACGACGATCTGGCGATTGACCAGGTCCGCGGTGCTCGTGACGGTGAAGTAGGTCATGACCGCGCGGCAGACGGCCATGAGGCAGACGAACGACCCGATCGCCCAGATGACCTGCAGGGTCGACCAGTCGGCCGGCGGGGTGATGCTCGCGGGCCAGGGCGTCGGCGGCGCGCCCTCGGGGTCGACCCGGTGCCGGATGTAATCCAGCCCCAACCCGAACCCGCCGAGCCCGGCGATCTCGAACAGCCGCAGCGACAGATGCAGGCAGACGACCTTGATGCATCCGAAGCGATAGCGCCAACTCAGCGCAAGCATCCTTCGGATGAGCTGCCACTGTGTGTAGTTGCTGCTGAGGGATTCGGAGGATGTCGGGACCGCGCCCAGGCCTCCGCGTGCCATACGAACCAATCCAACTCCGGCGCTGCGGCCGATGCCCGGCGGGTGGGCTCGTCCCTGGCCCGTGTGCCGGTGGTAACGCCGACCGCCTCATGCGCCTGTTAAGGTTCGACTATACCCTTGGATTCGCAGGTGTCTACACCCGAACGCCGGGAAGATGCGAAATTCATCGAAAACCGGGATCGCCCGGCCGCCTCCGGCCCGCGGCTCACAACCACGTCGCGCCGCCCCAGCCGAGCGGATTGCCCGCTCGCCACCGGTCGTAGGGCCGATCGGTTCGCCCGTTGTTGCGCAGCTCGCCGTCGACCCGGTCCGCATGCTCCTCCGCCCGCATCGGCCGCGGGTTGTACTTCACCCGGTGCTCGTCGATCTCGATCGGGCAACGCTCCCCCTCCGACCAGTCGCCATGCACCGGCTCGGGAATATCCGACCCGTCATACATCGAGTAGTAAGGCTCGTGAATCTGAAACGGCGGGTGCGGTGCGTTCGTCGAGTACCACACGAAAAACGGCTGCGTCCGGTCGCGGTGTTCGAGAAAGTCGATCGTGTCGTCGACCTGCCACGCCACATCATGCAGATGCTCCGGCCACACGCTCAGCCCGCGTGAATCTCGTTGGCCCCCAGCCCCGTCGTGCCGTGCCGCCGACCGACCTCGCGGATGCGCTCCCGGTCCAGCCGCGTCAGCCGCCCTGTTTTCTCGTCATGATTGGGAACGTGCGACTCGAACCCCGCCCGGAAGCTCGGGTCCGTATGCCAGTGCCGCTTGCCGAGAATACACGTCTGATACCCCGCCGCCGTGATTAACGAACCGAGAAACTTCTTACGCTCCCGCGGTATGCGAAAGCCCGCGTTGTACGACGGCGAGCCGTAGCGATGGGCCTGAATCCCCGTGATCAGCGTCGTCCGCGCAGGGATGCACACCGGGCAATCGCTGAAACACTGATCGAACCGCACCCCCTCGTAAGCAAGCTGATCCAGGTGCGGCGTCCGGACGCACGCATGCCCGGCGCAGCCCATCGTGTCCCCGCGATGCTGATCCGACGTGATGAACAGAATATGGGGTCGATCCGCAGCCATGGTCCCCATGGTATATCAACCCACGCCGAACCTGTATTCCACCACCGGCGCTCGCGGCTTAACCCGCCCCAAGCCCATCGCGCCCACCGCGATTAATTCTCCTGTTCAACCATCACGTCCGCCCCCAGCGTCCGCATCAACTCGACGAACGTCGGAAACGTCACGTTGATCGCTTCGGCCCCCCGGAGGGTCGTTTTGCCTTTCGCCTGGGTGGCGGCGATGGCTAATGCCATGACGACGCGGTGGTCGTCGTGGCCTTCGACTTCGACGCCGCGCAGGTCGCTGGTCTCGATCTCCAGGCCGTCTTCGCGTTCGCGGAGGGTCGCGCCCATCTTCGACAATTCGGCCGCCATCACCGCGATGCGGTCGGTCTCCTTGATCCGTGCCTGCGCGACGTTGACCAGCTTCGTCGTGCCCCGCGCGAAACAACCGACCACCGCCATCATCGGCAGCGCATCCGGCGTGGGGTTCAGGTCGATCTCATCCCCGGAAAGTTCACCGGCGCATACGCGGATGCACTCGCCGGCGACCTCGACGTTCGCGCCCATCTGTTTCAGATATTCGACGACCGCCTTGTCGCCCTGCGGATCGAGCATGTCCAGCCCGAAGCTGGTGACGTCGTTGTCGCCCAGGGCCCCGGCGCCCAGGAAGAACGTCGCGCTGGAGAAGTCGGCGGGCACGCGCACATCGAACCCCCGGAAGGTTTGCCCGCCGGGCACGTGGAAGTGGTCGAAGGTTTCGTAGGCGACCTCGATGCCGCAGCGTTCGAGCCAGTCGAGCGTGATCTGCACGTAAGGCCGCTCGTACAGCAGCGAAAGCGTGATGTCGCTGTCGCCGCGCGCCGCGGGGCAGTTGATCAGCAGCGAGGAAAGGTACTGGCTGTTGCGGGCTTCGAGCGTGGTCGATCCGCCGCGCAAGGCGCCCTTGACGAGCAGCGGCGGGCAGCCGTTGTCGCGCTCGGCGTTGATGTTTGCGCCCAGATCGTTCAGCGCGTCGACGATCGGGCGCATGGGGCGGCGTTGAATCTGGGCGTCGCCGGTGAAGCGCACTTCACCGGCGGCGATCAGTGTCGCGGTGCCAAGGCTGAGGTTGAGCGACGTGCCGGAGTTCATCACGTCAATGTCATGCCGGGGTGTTTGAGGTCGCCCGGCGAACCCGTCGACCAGCCACGCCTGCTCGTCGCCGGTGTCGATGGTCGCGCCCAGCGCGGTGTACGCCTCGACCGCCGCCCGCGTGTCGGCGCTGAGCAGCGGCCCGCGGATCGTGCTCCGATCTCCGGACAGCGACGCCAGCGCCACGGCGCGGATCGTGTGACTCTTGGAGCCGGGGATGGCGATCGAGCCTTTGAGCTGGGATGGCGCGATGCGGAGGATCATGCGTGGGCTCGTTGATTCGTTGACCCGTTAACTGGTTAATCCGAGCAAGAGCATAACGCAACCTTGCCGCACCCGGGTTAACGAATCAACGGCTTAACGAATCAACGAGCGACCGAATCCGGTCCGCCGCCTCCGCCGGGGTCATCGTCGTCACGTCGATCACCGCGTCGGCGGCCGCGCGGTAATCCGGGTCGCGCTGTCGGAGTTGTTGGCCGATGAATTGGGGCGAGTTCTTCGTCGAGCCGTGGCTCGGGCGGTCGTGGCGCGCGGCGTCATCGACGATCCGCCGGCACAGTTCATCCGGATCGCAGCTCAGGTACACCCGCAGGGCATCGGTCGCGTCGAGGATCGCCCGCCGGC
>CAYYPN010000178.1:0-6569 GCA_964473545.1 uncultured Planctomycetaceae bacterium | reverse complement strand
GCACGATCTTGATCGTCGTGGACTTGCCCGACCCGTTGGGCCCGAGCAGGCCGAACACCTGGTGCGGTTCGATGGCCAGGTCGAGGTTGTCGACGGCCACGACACGCGGGCGCAGCCAGAAGTCCTTGAACTGCTTGGTCAGGCCACGGGTTTCAATCACGGGCGCTTCGGGCATACCAGCCTCATGTTAGTCTTCATTCCCGGTCGCCTGTTCGATGGCCTGGCGGCGGCTCTGGGTCTGCCGCGTCCGCCGAACCTCCGGATCGCGCCCCAACTCGATGTACAACTCATCGGCATCGTCGGGCAGCCAGAACGTCTCGACGCCCGAACTGGTGAAGATCGACTGGATCGTATCCTGCCGCAGCCGATCGCGGATGATGCGCTCGAGCTTGGGGTCGTCGCGGAACTTCTCGTACTGGCTGAGGAAGGTGTCGGCTTCAGACTCCACGGAAGCGACGAGGTTGGTCCTGTCGGCCGCGGCACGCTTGATGCGTTCGGCCACGTCGCCGCCGATCTCGTACTCGACCAGCGCCTCGGGCGAAGCGAGCATCCGGTCGATGCGCCCGGAAGCGGCTTCGATCGCTTCGGCGTCTTCGGTAACGCGGGCGCGTTCGTAGGCCTCGATCGCCTCGTCGAGCACGGTGTAGCCCCGGCCGGCGGTCTCGGTGAGGATGCGCCGCTGATCCTGTCGGGCCTGTTCGATCTGCCGCGCCTTCTCGCTCTGGGCGTTGTTCACGTCGGCGAACGCGCGCAGGACCGGCCCCACCGGCGGGGTGGCGGTGTTGAGGAACACATCGGTGATCTCGATCCCCGCGCCCATGGCCTGGAGCTGCTCGTGGGCCAGTTGCTTGATCCGCTCGCGGTCGATGTTGCCGACGACGAACGCATCGACCTCGGTGGAGGCGACAACGTGCACGATCGCCGCTTCGACGACTTGCTGGACGACCTCCGCGGCCCGGGCCAGCGACTGCTTGATCTCATCGGCGCCGATGTTGCGGATGAAGTCGGCCGCGCCGTCCTCGGTGATGCGATAGCCGACGCTCCACCGGCCGTGCACGATGTTCTTGTCCGCGGTGAGCAGCGACCCGTCGCGCCCGGGCTGCAACCCGCCGACCGGCGCGCTGCGTTCTTCGAGCGGCTTGTCGCGGTCCGCCCCGCGCTCCTCGAACCAGAACGCATGGTCGATGGTGAGCAACTGCGCGCTGGTCGGGACGATGATGACCCGATCGATCGGCTGGGGCAGGGCGAAGTGGGCGCCGGGTCTGAGGATTTCGGTGACGAAGCGTCGGCCTTCGCCGGTTTCATCGTCGACCCAGTATCCGCGCGGCGCGCCGAAGCGCAGGACGATGCCGACCTGGCCCTGCTCGACCTCGTTGTAGCTGCCCCGGGCGATGAAGGCGATGAGCAGCGCGAACACGACGATCTTGAGCAACCCGAAGCTGATGCGCAGCGCCTCGGCGAGCGACCGGTTGGCCGCGTCGAAGTCGTCGATGTTCAACTCGCGCGTGGGATGGGCGTGAAACGGATCGTCGTGTCCGTGGTCATGGTCGTGGGTGTGATCGTGTGGTTCGGGCATGATCAGCGTTGCTCCGGGGCGGGGTTCTGCATGAGCAGATTGACCGGGAACAGCCTCGGATCGGCGATGATCGTGGCGTTGTTCTGGAACATCTGCTCCAGCGCCCGCAGGGACCGCTGGAAGGTGGCGAAGTCTTCGTCGGCCTTGAAGGTCTGGTAGATGTCGGCGACGGCGCGGCGGCCCTCGGCGCGGATCTGGTTGGCCCGCAGTTCGGCGAAGCTGAGGATGCGCTCGCGGGAACTGTTGGCGTTGCCGCGGATGTCGGTGGCGGCGGCGACGCCCTCGCTGCGGGCCTGCTGGGCCAGGCGTTCTCGCGTCGCCCGCATCCGCTCGAACACCTTCTGCGTCACGTCCGCCGGCAGCAGCAGCCGCTTGATCCCGACCGACTCGATGGCGATGCCGTACTCCCGCTGGTCGAGGGCGGACTGGAGGCTGTCGCGGATCATGGCCTCAGCCTCGTTGAGCGACTGGCCGTCGGGGTTGGTCAACTGGTCGAAGGTGAACGTGCTGATCTGGGTCTTGGCGTCGCGGAGCCGGGCGAGCAGTTGCTTGCGGGCCTCGTCCTCGGTGCGGAGCTGGGTGTTGAACGCCAGGGGGGCGTTGATGCGCCAGGCGACGAAGACCGACGGGATGATCGTCTGCTTGTCGTTGGTCTGCATCTGTTCGAGGCGTGTTTCGAGGATCTGGACGCGGGCATCGTAGACGTGGACCTTCTGGATGGGCCAGATCCACTTGAAGCTGAGGTTGCCCATGACCGCCCCGCCGCCTTCGGTGCCGTAGTCGACCGAGTTTTCGTCGGCGGCGCCGAAGGTCTGCACGACGGCGACCTGGTTGAAGCGGACCTGGTACGTGAGCATGTAGCCGGCCAGCAGCAACACGATCAGCAACGCGAGGATTAAGGTGGCGAGGTTTTTCATGATGGATCACTCACTATTCGGTCAGGTCGATCTGGCCGAAGCCGGATTCGAACTCCTGGAGGTTGGTGCGAATGGTCAGTTTGTCGCGATCGGCAAGGAGCAGGTACTTGCGTGCCGGTTCGAACCCGGCCTGCAGGGCCTGGAGGTAATGGCGGACCTTGTAGAACGAGGGGGCGGCGTTGTAAGCCAGCAGGTCCTGTTCGAAGAGGGTGGCCTGGCCGCGCTCGGCGTTCTCGACGGTCCAGCGGTCGGCGCGGGCGAGGGCGATCTGTTCGCCGGCCGTGCCGCCGGATTCACGCAGCAGCGACTCGATGTGCAAACGCTGCCGGGCTATTTGCCCGGCCGACGCCTGGCGATTGTGCATCTGTTCGAGCTTCTGGATTTCGTCGACGATTTCCCGGGCCTGCTCGGTGGTGCCGGCGACCTCGGCCAGTTGCTGGATCGCATCCTTGCGGGCGGTTTCGATCTCGATCTGCCGCTCCTGCTGGGCCATGACGGTTTCGTGGAAGGCGTCGGCGACCGGCTGGGGCGGATGGATCGACGCAACGGGCGTGGCCACGATTTCCAGGCCCAGGTTGGCCTGGTCGGCCTCGGCCTGGAGCAGGCGGCGCAGGTCGTCGCTGGCCCGACGGCGCGCCGGGCCGATCCACTCGTCAATGTCTCGCCGCAGGAGGTAGCGGCCGACGACCATGTCCGACAGGTCACGCAGGCGCTGGTTCGGCTCGGCGCTGGCGGTGGCGTAGGCCATGACGTCCTTGATGCGGTACTGGACCATGACCTCGGCGTTGACCAGCGACACACTCGGGGCGCGGCCCTGGGTCAGTGCGGCCGCACCCTCGCCCTGCGTGACGCGGTCGATCAGGTCGCTCGGCGGAGCGACGATCAGGTACACCGGCTCGGTCTGGTAGTGCTCGTTGGTCCAGAGGATCGGCATGTCCGCCTTGAGCTCGACGTCGCTGCCGGTGTTGAACTGGCGGATGGTCGTCACGTCGTAGCGCCGGACCGCGTCGATCGGGTAGGGCAGCTTGAAGTGCAGACCCGGATTGAGCGGCCGGCCGCGCAGCTCGCCGAAGCGCGTGACCAGCGCCTGCTCGTGCGGCTCGACGACGACGAACGTGCTCAGCGCCACCATCACGAACAGCCCCAGCAGCACCAGCCAGCCGATGGATCGGCCGAGCAACTGCCAGAACCACGAGCGGGTGATTTCGAAGCCGAACTGGTAGTTAATCGCGTCGTTGATGCTCCTGGCGATGGACTCGGGGCTGGTGAGGAAGCCCAGGAGCCGCGAGTCGAAGGCGGGGCGAGGGATTTCGCCGACCTTTCTCGGGCGATAGATGCTGAGCAACTGCGACAGCAGCATCTCCACGCCGACGAGGATCATGAACCCGGGGATGACGACGACGAGCCACTTGAGGATGATCGCGAGGTGGGCGTCGACCAGGCCGTAGCCTGCCGCGAGGAGCGCGGCGACGAGGCTGGTGCCCATGAGGTAGCCGGCGCCGCCGCGGAGCAGGGCCCACTCGCTGACGCGGGTCATGCCGGCGATGTAGCGGCTGACGAGGAAGCCGACCAGCGCGGCGCCGACGGCGAAGGCCAGGGCCAGCCACGGTTCGTCGAGTCCGCGTTCGCCGATGATCCGCACGACCAGCGGATCGACGTCGAGCGTTTCGCCGGAGAGCCCCCTGGTCGCGAGCAGATCGGCGTTTTTGGCGATCAGCCACGCGCCGATGCCGACGAGGTACGCCGCGGTGGCGAGGCTGACCGCCGGCAGGGCCCACTTGACCAGGCGTTCGAGGCGGCGTCGGGCGACGGACAGGTCCTCGGCGCTGGTCTGGAAGATGGAGCTGTCGGCGCCGTGGCGTTGCTGGAGCTGCTCGGTTTCCAGGGCCTCGATGCGTTCGAGGCGGTGCTGCTGGTAGACGACGGCGAGGATGATCCAGATGCCCAGCCCGCCGAAGGCGTGCCAGACGGCGGCGTTGAGGGCGGCCGCATCCAGCCAGCGGGCCAGCAGGAGCAGGACCAGGGCGATGACCAGTTGCACCCCCGCGCCCAGCAGGGCCGCGGACACCGCGCGTTGGTAGGTTTGTTGGTCGTGACTCATGGGTTGATATTCGACTCCGTCGGGGCGGGCCAAACTGCACGCCGCCCGCTTCCGTAGTATTCTCTGTCGCGAGGCTTCATACGGGATTGCTCATGCTCACCGCGCTCAGAACAATCAGCCGCAACACGTTCACCGAATCGATCCGCCAGCCGATCTACATGGTGCTGCTGGCGCTGGGGGTCGCGGTGCTGGTGCTGAGCACGATGTGGAGCGCCCACTCGCTGGAGGACGACACGCAGTTGCACATGACCACGTCGCTGGGCATGGTCGGCGTGCTGGGGCTGTTCCTGGCGTCGCTGATCGCCAGCGGCGTACTGGCCAAGGAGATCGACAACAAGACGGTGCTGACGGTCATCAGCAAGCCGATCGGCCGACCGGCGTTCGTCCTGGGCAAGTACCTGGGCGTGGCCGGGGCGGTCGGGCTGGCGGTGTGGGTCTGGTCGATGGTGTTCCTGCTCACGCTCCGCCACAAGGTCATCAGCGCCGCGTCGGACCACCTGGACATGCCGGTGATCGTGTTCGGGCTGGTGGCGCTGGTCGTGGCGATCGTGGTCAGCGTCTGGGGCAACTACTTCTACAACTGGGTGTTCACCGCGACGTTCGTCCGCGTGTTCGCCGTGGGCATCACGATCGCCTACCTGCTCGTGCTCGTGGTCAACAAGCAGTGGCAGTTCCAGTCGATCCTCACCGAGTTCGATCCGGAGCTGGCGCCGCTGACCAACTACGGCGAACGGCCCAAGAGCCTGGTGCAGGTGGTGATCGCGCTGTTGCTGGTGCTCGAGGCGGTGTGGGTGCTGGGCTCGCTGGCCGTGGCGGTGAGCACGCGCCTGGGCCAGGTGATGACGCTGGTCGTGTGCAGCGGCGTCGCGGCGCTGGGCGTGATGAGCGACGCCTTGTTCGGCCGGTTCGCCGACGCCAACCTCGCCGCCGACCTCGCCTACCGCGCCACGCCCAACCTGCAGATCTTCTTTCTCGCCGACGCCCTGATGCTCCGCACCGGCGCCGACGCGGCGTACGTGCTGACCGTCAGCGGCTACGCCGCGCTGTGGGCGATCGCCTTCCTCGCCCTGGGCGTGGCGATGTTCCAGACCCGGGAAACCGGGTAACTCAGCAGTAGTAATAGCCGCGTCGTTACGCGACGCTGGCGTGCCGATGGCGATGCGCCGGCGTCGCGTAGCGACGCGGCTGTTGGTTAAGAACTTCGCCTGTCGAACTTCCAGTTTCATCCGCATCATCCCATCGCCGGCCTGGGTGTGGTCGGCGCAGGCGCCGGGGGAGTCGTTGGCTTGACCGGCGTGCCGCCGGCTTCGGCGTGCTCGATGTCCTCGCCTTCACGCACCAGCCGCGCGCTGTTGAAGATCACCACGAACGAGCTGAGCAGGTGCAGCATGGCCGCCGCCACCAGCGGGACCCACCCCTTGGCCGCGGCGATCTCCAGCACGATCACATACGCCAGCGCGAACCCCAGGTTCTGTCGCACCACCGCGATCGCCCGCCGGCTCAGCCGCACGAGAAACGGGATGCGATTCAGGTTGTTGTTCATCAGGGCGATCGACGCGGAGTTGATGGCCACGTCGCTGCCCGCGGCGCCCATGGCCACGGACAGGTCACCGGCCGCCAGCGCCGGCGCGTCGTTCACGCCGTCGCCGATCACCGCGACCTTGTGGCCCGACGCCTTGAGCTGATCGACCAGTTCCAGCTTCTGCGCCGGCAGGACCTCGGCCTGCACGTCGGTGCAGTGCATCTCCGCCGCGACGCGCCGGGCCACCGACCAGCGATCGCCGGTGACCATGACCAGCTTCTTGATGTCCAGCTCGCGCAGCTCGTCCATGGCGCGGGCCGCGCCGGGCCGGGTGCGGTCTTCCAGGCCGATCCACCCGAGCACGCGATCGTCCTCCGTCACGTACAGCAGGCTCAACCCCTCCGAGCCGGTGATGTCGGCCGCGGCGGTGTTGATGCCCTGTTCGTTGATCCA
>CAYYPN010000177.1:0-6588 GCA_964473545.1 uncultured Planctomycetaceae bacterium | reverse complement strand
GCCTGCATCGGCACGATCACCTCGCGCGCCAGCGCCAGGGCGTTGAGCGTGAGCAACCCCAGCGACGGCGGACAGTCGATCAGCACGTAATCGAACCCGTTGAGCATCGGCTCCAGCCGACGCTTGAGCACCGACTGGCGATCGGCCCGGCCGACCAGTTCCGTCTCCGCGCCAGCCAGGTCGACCTCCGCGGGAATCACCGTCAAACGATCGCCCACCTGCTGCGCGACACTTCCGGGGTCGACCGAATCGTCGGTGAGGAGGTCGTAGACCGTGGCGTCGAGTTCGGCCGGGTCGAGCCCGACGTGCAGGCTCAGGTGGGCCTGCGGGTCGAGGTCGATCAGGCAGACGTTGTGGCCGAGCTCGGCGAGCGCGGCCCCGACGTTGACCGTGGTGGTCGTCTTCCCGACGCCACCCTTCTGGTTCATCATCGCGATACGCCGCCCCCGGAAGGGCTTGGGCGTTGGTGTGGGTTGGGGTTGAGCAGCATCCATGCAGCACGGTCCGTGGGAAAGGCGAATGACCCGTGGAGTATACCCCAAAGTGTGTTAAAGCCCACGCATGGCCGCGCACCCCGTGAAAGCCCACGCATGGCCATGCGTGGGCTTTACATCATCAGCATGGGGCCCGTGAAAAACCGCCGCCCCTGGAGAGGGACGGCGGTTGGAGGTTGCAAACTTCGAGAAGTTATGCGATCGGTCGCTCAATCGGCCGGGTTCAGCGGCGGCGACGGATCAGGGCCAGGCCACCGAGGCCCAGCAGGGCCATCGAAGCCGGCTCGGGAACCCAGTAGTACTTGACGGTGACGGTACCGTTGGTACCGAAGTTGTCAATGCTCAGGGTGCTGTCGGTGACACCGGACAGGGCGAAGCCGCCGCTGCCGTCGATATCGACCTGGAGCTGATCGGGACCACCGAGGAAGAAGCCCAGGCCGGAGACGACGGTGTCATCGTCGGTGTCGTTCTGGCTGATGGTGCCGAAGTCGTGGAAGTCGGTACCGGAGCCGTTGGGAGTACCACTGTTGTCGCTGGCGGTCACGAAGACCGGGCCGGCGCTGGTGTTGAGGATGACAGTGGTCGAGAGGCTGCCGGCGGTGGCGCTGCCGTTGCCGGTCAGGTTGGCCGTCATGTTGCCGTCAATGGTCGAGTCGTTCTCGCCGGTGACGTCGGCGGTGATGGTCATGTCGAGGATCAGTTCGACCGCGGTCAGCGTGCGCGTGCCGCTCAAGTCGTCGAACTTGTCCAGGAACACGGTCTGGTTGCCCGGCGAGAGCGGGAAACCGAAGGCTTCGGAGTCGACCTCAGGGTTGGCAGCCTGGGCGAAACTGGCGGCGGTCATGACAACGGCCGCCACGGTGATTCCTGCGAAAGTCTTCATCTGATTTTCTCCTGCAACCTCCCGTGAAGTGGCCGGCTCAACAAGAGCCATTCAACAACCACGGGAATTCGTTTCGATGCACTTCCGGCAACATCGAGAGGGGAATCAGTAAAGGCGGAGGGATGCCCCAATGACTCCCCTCCCTCTGCTCCCACGCACAAGATACACCCGAATCGGCAATACGCAAGTCAATTTTGCGATTCATAGGGAAGATTTATACGATGTAAATTCAATAATATACTCCACTTTTGGCGAAAATCGCAGGGGATGCGCGCCTTTCCCGACCGGCCGGGCGCATCCGATCTCGTTGCCAATCAGCACTTTACATGCCGTCGGCATTCGGCAACCTCCGTCCAGATCACGTCCGGATCCGTCCTCCCACCCCCCATCGCCCGATTAAGCGTGACCCGGCCCCGCTCACCGGCTAATCTACGCCCCCATGCATATCTGCCTGGTCACCGATGCCTGGTACCCCCAGATCAACGGCGTGGTCACCACCTGGAACCACGTCCGGGAAGAACTCATCGCCCAGGGTCACCGTTTCGACGTGATCCACCCGGCGATGTTCAAGACCATCGCCGCGCCCAGGTACCCGGAGATCCGCCTGGCTATCGCCCCCGGAAGGAAATTGAGGCGAACGCTGGACGAGATGAAGCCTGACGCGATCCACATCGCCACCGAAGGCTCGGTCGGGTTCGCCGGCCGGGCATACTGCCGCAAGCGCCGCCTGCCGTTCACGACCAGCTATCACACCCGCTTCCCGCAGTACCTCAAGGCGTACTTCGAGATTCCCGAGAGCGCGACGTATGCCTGGCTGCGCTGGTTTCACAAGCCGGCCAGTTGCATCCTCGTGCCCACCCCTTCGATCAAGCAAGACCTCGAGGAGCATGGCTTCCGGGGGCGGATCGTGGTGTGGACGCGCGGGGTGAAGCATGACCGATTCAAGGTCCGCCCCGGCGAAACGCTGCCGTTGGATCATCTGCCCGAGCCTCGGTTTCTTTATTGCGGTCGCGTGGCGGTGGAGAAGAACCTCGAAGCGTTTTTGAAGCTCGACCTGCCCGGCAGCAAGATCATCGTCGGCGCCGGCCCGGCGCTGGCTGACTTGCGCGCCCGATTTCCGGAGACGCACTTCGTGGGTTACAAGACCGGCGACGACCTGGCTCGACACGTCGCCTGCGGCAACGTCTTCGTCTTCCCCTCACTGACCGATACCTTCGGCGTGGTCATGATCGAAGCGATGGCGTGCGGCCTGCCCGTGGCGGCCTACCCCGTGCCCGGGCCCCGGGACATCATCCTCGACGGCCAAGTCGGCGCGATCGACCACGACCTCAAAGCCGCGTGTCTGCGCGCCCTCGAACTCGACCCCGGCGAGTGCGCCAAGTACGCCGAACAATTCACCTGGCAACGCTGCGCCCGGATGGTGCACGACAACCTCGCGGTGATCAACCACACGGCGCGGCTCGCTTGAGCGAGCCGCACCAACAGCGCCCGTTCATGTGAGCGGGTTGTACCGCTGCGCGATGGGCATGCGCCGGCCGAAGCCGAAGGCCTTGCCGGTGATCTTCAGGCCCGGGGGGGTCTGCTTGCGCTTGTACTCGTTGCGGTCGATGAGTTTGACCAGCCGCTCGACGATCTCCGGCTCGACGCCGACTTCGTGGATGATCTGGTCGACCGGCTCGTCGCGCTCGACGTAGCGGTCGATGATCTGGTCGAGCACCTCGTAGGCCGGCAGGCTGTCGGTGTCTTTCTGATCCGGTCGCAGCTCGGCGCTGGGGGGCTTGGTGATGGTGTTGTCGGGAATCGGCGGACCGGCGCATCGTTCGTAGAGTTCGCAGGCCGGCGTGTTGATCCATCGCGCCAGCTCGTACACCAGCGTCTTGGGCACGTCGCTCAGCGCCGCCAGCCCCCCCGCCATGTCGCCGTACAACGTGCAGTACCCCACCGCCATCTCGCTCTTGTTGCCCGTCGTCACCAGCAGCGACCCGAACTTGTTGCTCAGGCTCATGAGGATGATCCCGCGCAAACGGGCCTGCACATTTTCCTCGGCCACACCCGGGGCGGTCCCTTCGAACAGCGGCTCGAGCGTCCGCTCCATCGCGCGGTGCGGCTGCTCGATCGGCACCGTGTGCAAGGTCATCCCCAAACGCTCAGCCAGCTTCTGTGAATCCCCGCGCGAGCCTTCGCTGCTGTAGCGCGAGGGCATCGTCACGCCGGTCACGTTCGCCGCGCCCAGCGCGCCGACCGCCAGGCACGCCGTCACCGCCGAATCGATCCCCCCACTCAAACCCAGTACGATCGACTCGAACCCGCACTTGCGGCAGTAGTCACGAATGCCCAGCACCAACGCCGCGTAAACCGAAGCGACCCCTTCGCGCGGGCCCGCCGCCTGCGGCCTGGCATCGAACACGTCAACGACGACGAGGTCTTCCTCAAAATCCTTCGCATGCGCCGCCACCGACCCGTCGGCCGCGATCACGCACGAATTGCCATCGAAGATCAGCTCGTCGTTCGCCCCGACCTGGTTGACGAAGACGATGGGCAGGCCCTGCTGGCGGGCGAGGTCCTGCATGATCGACAGCCGCCTGGCGTGCTTGCCCATCACGTAAGGCGATGCCGAGCAATTGACGAACAGCTTCGCGCCCGCCGCGGCAAGCTGGTCGATCGGGTTGTCGTGATAGATCCGCCGCTCGAAATGCTCCGCGGCGTTCCACAGATCCTCGCACACGCTGATGCCCAGCTTCGTCCCCGCGATCTCGGTCACGTCCGTCTGCTTGCCCGGCTCGAAGTACCGGCTTTCGTCGAACACGTCGTACGTCGGCAGCAGTCCCTTGAACCGTCGATCGACGACCCGGCCCCCGGAACATACCGCCGACGCATTGCGCAACGGTCGACCCGGGCCGGGGTTGGCCATCGGCACGCCCACGATCGCCGCGATGTCCGTGCAGCGCGACGCGATTTCATCCAGCGCCCGGCCGCACCTTTCGATCACGGCCGGCTTCATCAGCAGGTCCTTCGGCGGATAGCCGATGATGCTCAACTCCGGGAACACGACCAGCTCCGCGCCCGCGTCGACCGCGCGGCTGATCGCATCGAGGTGCAACCGCGTGTTGCCGGCGATGTCGCCGATCGTCGGGTTGATCTGCGCCAGGGCGATTCGCATGGGTGTTATTGTCCCTCGACCAGCGACACGGTGTAGCCCTTGTCTTCGATGGCCTGAAGGATCGCCTGCGTGTCGACCTTGTCCTCTTCGAGCCAGCCGACGGTGGCGGTGTTCGCGTCCAGCGAGACCTCGCACGACGCGACGGACGGCACGCGCAACACGCTCGACTCGATCGCATCGACGCAGCCCTGGCAATGCATGCCCTGCACGTCATACGTCTGGCTGACGACCGCGGCCGCGGCCACATTCGGGGCCTGCGCCTGCGCCTGCGTCGCCGATTCAGGCGGGTCGGCCTGTGACGTTGGGTCGGCCTGCCTGTCGCATCCGGCGACCCAGGCGGTCGCGACGATCAACGCCAACACGATGCATCTGTTCTTATCCATATGAATACGCTCCAGGTTCCTGGCGGTCTGCGTGATTGACTTCCGGGGTCTGTCTTATCCGACCCGCGCCTTCGCGTCGAGTGGCGTAAAAATTTGGGCAAAAAATCATTGACCCCGCGGCGAGCCGGTCGATAATACTGGTGCCGCATCATTCGGATGCGCAGCCCGCTGGGCAGAACCCCATTCGGGCGGCATGCGCGGGTGCGGCCGAGCGTCGGGGTGGTAACCTCCCCCCGGCGGGCGCGGTGTCCCGAACGACGGTTCGGGACGGAGAATACCCGGCGGTCGGGTCGATTCGGCCAGTCAGCGAATCGATGCCCGACGACGGCTGGGACGACTTCTCTGGAAAGGAGGTGATCCAGTGTCTGACTGTATCAAGGGGCTGCACCGCTAGCAGCTCGACGGAACTGCATCTGTGCAGCTTCCCCCTACGTAAGCGCCCGCCGGCGACCAACAGGTCCCGGCGGGCTTTTTTCGTCGAGCGAATATCATGCGGCGCGCGCCACCGCGTGCCTGCCTCTTCGCCCTCGCCCTCGCCTTAACGGGCGCGCCGGCGCACGCCCCCGTGCATCACGATCATCCCGATCCCCAACAGCGCCAGCGTCGTCGGTTCGGGAATCGTCTGGATCACCGTCCTCACCGGCACCGTCGGTGCCGCCGGGTGAATCTGCGCGGTGGCGGTGATGTTCCGGCCGACCACCGACCCGGTCACGCCGTTGCCGCCGGCGATGACAAGGTCCATCCCCGGCGCCAGCACCGTGCCGAAAAACTGCCGCTCGAACTTGAGGCTGTTCGCCCCGTTAAAATCGGCCGGGTTGAAGTTGAACACCAGCTTCGAGGCGATCGCCGCGTCGGCGTTGTAGTTCAGGCCGACCTTGTGCTCGCCGCCGGTCGCGCCGGTGACGTTGATCAGCACCGCTTCGACATCCGACTCGATGCTGACGTCGAAGTTGCCGTTCTGGAAGTCGAAGTCCGCCACGTCGACGGTGAACATCACCACGTCCTGCCCACCGATCTGCACGGCGTCGGCCAGAGCCGCATCGAACGTCAGGTTCTGACTCGCCGGGCCGGCGGTCCGCGTCGCGGCATTGCTCGACACGAACGTGTTGATGTTGTGGGACAGGCTGTTGAGCCCGGGAAACACGGTGGGCAGGCTGAGGGTCAGGCCCGGGTCGTGGGTCGTCGTGGAGAAGTTATTGATGTGGGTGCCGCCGCCGACCGTGCCGGCCCGGGTGAAGCTGCGTCCGGACTGGCCGTTGAGGTGCAATCCACCGGCGACGTTGCCGCCGACGCGCATGTCACCGGCGACGTTGACGTTGGCGTTGACGTTGCCGGCCACGTCGAGCTTGCCGGTGAGGGTCGGGCCGGCCGACTGGGTCTGGGCGCCGGCGTCGATGTTGCCACCGACGAGCAGGTCGCCCTTGAAGACCATGTTGGACCCGGACAGGTTGCCGTAGATCAGTGAGCGGGTCCCGTCGTTGAATCCGTAGTTGCTGTTGCCGGTGAAGTCGCCCCCGGCGATCAGGCCGTAGGTATCCAGCGCCGGTGCCGCCGAGGCCGGCAGGCTCAGACCAAGCGTCATGGCCGCGGCCAGGCCGAGCGTACCCATCGCATGTTTGACTTGCATCAATCGAATCTCCGATAGTGCGCGCAGCTCGCCCGCTGCGC